>CAMVRX010000107.1 GCA_947170005.1 uncultured Elusimicrobium sp. | reverse complement strand
GTATTTATATAGGTCCTACCGTCAAAATTTACCAAAAAAAAAAAACAAGTCAAGGGTTTTAAATTTCCTTGACGGCAAAAAACAACGGCAAACGACAAAAATAAGATGTCGTTCGCAACATCACCGGGTACAGTGTTCAGTTGGCTGATTTGTCAGATTTGGAGATTATTTACGCCGTAAGTTGCCCGAAGGCGTAGCAGCGCTACGTCGAGTCGGCAAATCGGCGTAAAGAAGCTCAAATGTGGCAAATTGTTGCCTAAAAAACGAGTCAGGTCTCAAATACTTTATGTATTTGAAACCTGACCGTTAAAACGCAATTTCACCGGGGAGTCGTTTATTTGCGGTGTAAATTGACAAACGCCGCCGCTTCTATCCCCGCTTTGGCCCCACTCCCCGCCGCAATAATCGCTTGCCGGTAATACTTATCCGCGCAATCGCCGGCGGCAAAAATGCCGTCAATGGTGGTGTGGGTGCGCTCGTCGGCCAGCACTAGGCCGTTGTCGGCCAAAGCTACTAACGAATCTTTCAAAAACGCCGTCTGCGGGTCCGCACCAATGGCCACAAAAACGCCTTGGCACTCAATCTCTTGCGTGGCTCCAGTTTGCACATTTTTCACGCGCAGCCCGGTTACCGCGCCGTCGCCCAAAATAGCTTCGGGCACGCTGTTAAGTACAAATTTAATATGCGGATTTTTTTGCGCTTGCTCGACGGTTACTTGGTCGGCACGGAAGCCGTCGCGGCGGTGGATTAAATTGACCTCGGGGCAGAACTGCGCCAGGAAAAGCGCGTCTTCAAAAGCCGTATTCCCCCCGCCCACTACGCACACTTTTTTACCGCGCATAAAAAAACCGTCACACGTGGCACAGGCCGAAAGTCCGTGTCCTTTAAATTTATCTTCGCCGGGCAAGTTGAGCCAGCGCGCCTTGGCGCCCGTGGCAATCACCACCGCCACCGCGCTATATTGTTTGCCGCCCGTTGTCGTCAAGGTAAAGGGCGAATGTTCCCCCTCTATTTTGGCAATTTCGTCGGTAGAAAACTCCACACCCAGGCGCTTGCACTGTTTGTGCATATTGTCCATAATTTCAAAACCGCCCACGGGGTTTACAAACCCGGCGTAGTTTTCCAGCTCGCTGGTTTGAAGTAGTTGTCCGCCCGGCACCGCCCCGCCGCAGATAAGCGGCTTGAGCCCGGCGCGCACGGCGTAAATGGCCGCACTGCACCCGGCAGGCCCAGCCCCGATAATAATTAAATCGCGTTCGTTCATTTTAAAAACTCCTTTTGTAAATGTTGGTAAAATTCTACGGGGAACCCCACCACGTTGGTGCGGCTGCCCACAATTTTTTCAATAAAAGGGTCGTCATCATCCTGCACGGCATACGCGCCAGCTTTATCCATGTGTTTGCCCGCATAGTGCGCCAGTTCCTGCTCGGACAAGCGCCGCGCTTTGCAGTAGCTTACGTCGTAGCCGTACACAATTTTGCGCGACTCTTTGCACACGATACACACCCCCGTGTACACGCTTTGCCACGCGCCGTTTAGTTTTTTCAAAATGCGCAGCGCATCTTGTTTGTCGCGCGGTTTGCCGATAATTTCCCCTTTACAAAAAACAAGCGTATCGGCGCCGATAACCGTGGCGGCCGGGTATTTGTTGGCTACGTCAAACGCTTTTTGGGTAGCCAGTTCCACCACGCGCGCCGACGGGCGTTTTTTGGTGCTGCACTCCGCACATTGGGACGGGATAATTTCAAATTTCGTCCCCAAACTTTTCAAAATTTCAATGCGCCGCGGTGACTTGGAAGCCAGTATTAGCATCTTATTCCTCTTTGCCTGTTTCGTACCAAAGTATCCCTATTACACCAAACAAACCCACAAATGCACTGATGCCGGCTAACACACTAAAGCTCTTTAACGCCCATCTATGTGTATATAGTAATATTTCCGCGGCTTGTGGCGGCAAATAGGGCAATATAATTCCTCTTACCACCCAATAAAAGGCGATACTTATCGCCAACATAAGGGCAATCCACCGCCACCCTTGGGTTTTCTCTTTTCTCATATTCATTTCTTGGGAAACTAAATAAGCCCTTTATTTCTTCACAAATTTGGCGATAATCACGTAGCCGATTACCAAACCGAGCAGCCCGCAAATGCTAAGCGTAGCGCTCATGGGGTGGATACCCACGGTGTAAGTGTTGGTCAATGCCCAGCCGATTTTATCGGGCAGAAAATTACAGCAATATTCCAGCCCCAGGGCAATCACGCCGCCCAAAATACAGGTTAATAATGCAAATACAATTCCACGCATAAAAGGTTTCTCCTGTGATGTCCGTTTTGCATATTTGGGGATTGCAAAACTCCCTTGTGTTTACCCCGCGCGGGGAAAAGCACCTATGCTACACTTCAACCGTGCGCGCGGGCTTTGCCGCCCGCAGGGTTAACTTAAAGTTATTGTATCTTTTTTGATAGGGATTGGGGCATTTTGTTTGCCGTCCTCGGCATCCGTTAAACTGC
>CAMVRX010000106.1 GCA_947170005.1 uncultured Elusimicrobium sp. | reverse complement strand
ACCCCCACCGCCCCATTGGCGGGTTCTTGTTCCTGGGCCCCACCGGGGTCGGTAAGACCGAACTGGCCAAGAGCTTGGCTTCGTTTCTCTTTGGGGATGAAGATGCGATGATCCGGCTGGATATGTCGGAGTATATGGAAAAATTTGCCGTCTCGCGCCTGATCGGCGCGCCGCCCGGCTATGTAGGCTATGAAGAAGGCGGCCAACTAACCGAGGCCGTGCGCCGCCGCCCCTATAGCGTGGTGGTCTTAGACGAGCTAGAAAAAGCCCACCCCGACATTTACAACATCTTGCTGCAAGTGCTGGATGAAGGGGCTCTCTCGGACAATTTAGGCCACAAAGTAAGCTTTAAAAACTGCGTGGTAATTATGACTTCCAACGTAGGCGCGCGCGAAATTACCAACAAAGGCAATTCACTGGGTTTTACGGCCCAGCAAAGCGCCGAGGACGAGTACAAAGACATGCGCCAAAACGTGATGGACGAAGTCAAAAAAACCTTCAACCCCGAGTTCATTAACCGTATTGATGAAATTGTGGTGTTCCACGCGCTCTCGCGCGAGAATATCGGCGCTATTTTGGACGTAGCCCTCAAAAAAGTGGACTACAAACTGGCCGACCGGCAGCTCAGCTTAAAGCTGACCGCCGCCGCCAAGGACTATTTGGTAGAGAAAGGCTTTGATGCCAAATTCGGCGCGCGGCCCTTGCTGCGCACCATCCAACGGGAATTAGAGGACCCGCTGGCAGAGTTTATCTTAGTCAGCCGCCCCAAGGCGGGCAGCCACATTAAGGTAGATTTGGACAAACAAGCCCATAAACTGACGTTTGCCACCGCGGCAGCAGGAAAAAGAAAAACGGTACTTATTTAACACCGTTCCACCTCGCCCCTGGAGGGAGAGGATGGGCGAAGCCCAGGTGAGGGGGTGTTAAAAAGGCCTACTTAACTATTTAGGAGGAATTTTATGGACGCAAACAAACAAAAAGCGTTGGACCTGGCTTTGGGCCAAATTGAAAAAGCATTTGGCAAAGAGGCCATTTGCAAACTGGGCGGCGGCAGCGTTGCCAAAGTAGAAGCCATCCCTACGGGGGCGCTTTCGTTAGATTTAGCGCTGGGCGTGGGCGGCCTGCCGCGCGGGCGTGTAATTGAAATTTACGGCCCCGAAGCCGGCGGAAAAACCACCCTTTCGCTGCACGTGGCCGCACAAACCCAAAAAATGGGCGGCACGGTGGCGTTTATTGATGCCGAGCACGCGCTGGACCCCGTCTATGCGCAGCACTTGGGCGTAAACGTGGACGAGCTCTTGGTGTCGCAGCCCGATTCCGGCGAGCAAGCGCTGGAAATTGCCGAGAAATTGGTCCGCTCGGGCGCGATTGATTTAATTGTGATTGACTCGGTGGCGGCCCTGGTGCCCCAGGCCGAAATTGAAGGCGAAATGGGCGATGCGCACGTTGGGCTGCAAGCACGCTTGATGAGCCAAGCCTTGCGCAAGCTGACCAGCATTTTAAACAAAACCAAAACCAGCATTATTTTCATTAACCAGCTGCGCCAAAAAATCGGCGTGATGTTTGGCAACCCCGAAACCACCCCCGGCGGGCTGGCGCTTAAATTCTACGCGTCCGTGCGTATTGACGTGCGGCGCATTGAAAACCTCAAAAAAGGCGACGAGGTCATCGGTACCCGTGTGCGCGCCAAAGTAACTAAAAACAAAGTCGCCCCGCCGTACCGCCAGGCTGAATTTACGATGATTTTAGGCCAAGGTATTTCGCGCGAAGCGTGCATCCTGGACAAAGGCGTAGAGGCCGGATTTATTGAAAAAAGCGGCAGTTGGTTTTTGTATGGCGACGAGAAACTGGGCCAAGGCGCCGAGAATGCCCGCCAGTATTTGAAAGACAACCCGCAACTGGCCGACGAGATTGAAGACAAGTTGTATGTGAAGTATTTAGGGATTCACTACAACGGCAAAAAAGCGGAAGAGGAAACAGCTGAACCCGCTAAAGCCAAAAAGAAATAAAAGTTATATATTGCAAAACCCCCGGTCATAATGACCGGGGGTTATTTAAAGAGTAAGATTACCCTTCGTCTATATCATCGTATCCCCACAACTGTTCTGTTTGTTCGCATAATTGTTTAGCTACTTTTGAATCAGGAACATAATAACAATAACCACCACTTAGGTCCGCACACTCCCCTACTGACAATAACTGATAGTTATGCTCTTTATCTGCATAAAAATTTCCTTGCAGCTCAAAACACCCTTCGGTCTCGTAAACACCAAATGTCCAATAGTCTGTACTCCTTTCAACATCTATATCTAAGTTTTCAGTAATATCAAGATAGGGACCCAAAGGGATATGATTTAGCGCATATACTTGTGCTGCCTTTTTAAGACTATCTCGAATTATTGCTCCCTCACTAAACCGCGCTTTCCACACGGCTTTTTGGTATTGCGGCACCGCCACCGCCGCTAAGATACCAATGATTAACACCACCACTAATAATTCAATGAGGGTAAACCCTCGCTTACAACTTATTTTTTTCATTTTCAGTTCTCCTTTATAATACCGTTTAAATGCGCTAAAGTCTTTTATATGGCATTTT
>CAMVRX010000105.1 GCA_947170005.1 uncultured Elusimicrobium sp. | reverse complement strand
GTATAACCAAGAAAATTGCCGTTTTTTAAAAACGCACGAATGGGCGTTTAAAGAGGGGGACGTAGCCGTGGTGGGTATTTCCAACCACGCACAGGAAGAAATCAGCGACATTGTGTTTGTGGATTTACCCAAAGCCGGCCGGGCAGTAAAAGCCGGGGAAAACTGCTGCGTGATTGAGTCGGTTAAATCCGCCTCTGAAATTTACGCACCCGTCAGCGGTGAAATTATAGCCGTCAACGACACCTTAAACGCGGACCCGGCCCTTGTCAACCGCGAGCCGCACGCCGGGGGCTGGCTCTTTAAAATCAAAATGACAAACCCTGCCGAATTTGACACCTTGTTAGATTGGGCGGCTTATCAGGCCACTATTCAAAAATAATCTGTGAAAAGTCCCCCGGCAAACGGGGGATTTTAGAAGGATGTTTATGTTTACTCCACATACGCGCGAAGATGAGAAGGAAATGTTGGACGCGGTAGGTGTTCCGTCCGTCCAAGACTTGTTATCCGGCATCCCGGCAGAATTGCGATATCCTGCCCTGCATTTGCCGTCCGCATTAACCGAGCAATCCCTCACGGCCCACATGCACCGGTTGGCCGCCCAAAATAAACCGCTTACTAATTTTATCGGGGCGGGGATGTACGAACATTTTATTCCGGCGGCGGTACCGGCGTTATCGGGCCGCGGGGAATTTTTAACCGCTTATACGCCCTACCAGGCCGAGGCCAGCCAGGGCACCTTGCAAACTATTTACGAGTTTCAAAGCTGTATCTGCGCGTTATTGGAAATGGACGTGGCTACCGCGTCCCATTATGACGGGGCCACCGCCCTGGCCGAAGCGGTTTTGGCGGCGCACCGGGTAACAGGGCGCAGTGAAGTCCTTATTTCTACGCTCTTACATCCGCATTACAAAGAAGTCTTAAAAACGTACACGCGTCATGCGGGAATATCTGTTTACGAAGTTAA
This sequence comes from uncultured Elusimicrobium sp., assembly GCA_947170005.1. GTDB lineage: Bacteria > Elusimicrobiota > Elusimicrobia > Elusimicrobiales > Elusimicrobiaceae > Avelusimicrobium. The sequence goes on along the minus strand of CAMVRX010000105.1, from coordinate 1,760 downwards.
AGTGAAGGGCGATGGTACGCTGTCTGCCGCGGACTTGCAGGCGCAACTCTCTGACAATACGGCTTGCTTTGTATTGCCTAATCCGAATTTCTTGGGCAATTTGGAAGATGCCCAAGCTATTTCCGCCGCGGTACACGCCGCAGGAGCGTTGTTGGTGGCGGTGGTCAATCCTATTTCGTTAGGAGTGGTACAAACACCCGGTGCATACGGGGCGGATTTTGCCGTTTGCGAAGGACAACCTTTGGGAAATCCCGTTAATTTCGGTGGGCCGGGGTTGGGTATTATGACGGCTAAAAAAGCGTATATGCGCCAACTGCCCGGGCGTATGGTGGGCATTGCCAAAGATAAAAACGGCCAGCGCGCTTTTGTACTGACCCTCCAAGCGCGCGAACAGCACATCCGGCGCGAAAAAGCCGCTTCTAACATTTGCTCTAACGAAGCGATCTGTGCCTTGAACGCGGTTATTTATTTAACGCTTTTGGGCCCGCAGGGGCTCAAAGAAGTGGCAGAACTTAATTTGGAACGCGCACACCAACTGGCGGATTTAATCAATACCATTAAAGGATTTCACGCGGGGACGGGTGCGCCGTTCTTTAATGAATTTTTAGTGCAATGCCCCGTTCCGGCCAGCCAAGTGATTGAAAAACTGGAAAGCCGGGGAATTGCTGCCGGGTTTGATTTAGGGAAAACCTGTCCGCAAATGGCCAACTGCCTGTTGGTTTGCGCTACCGAAATGCGTACGCAGGCAGATTTGCAAGCATACGTTAGCGCGTTGGGGGAAATTTAATATGGAAAATTTATTGTCTATTGAAAAATCAAAACCCGGCCGCCGCGGTGTACGGTTTGAAGCGGCGCAAAAACACGCGGCTGATTACCTGCCCGCATCTTTGCAACGCAAAGACGCCCCTCACTTGCCCGAACTGAGTGAGTTTGACACCGTGCGCCATTTTACACGCCTTTCCCAATTAAACTATTCGCTGGACGGACAGTTTTATCCGCTGGGGTCGTGTACGATGAAATATAACCCCAAAGCGTATGATGTGCTATCCGTACTGGAACCGTTTACCAAAGCCCATCCGTTCGCACCGGAAAGTGCCGTGCAAGGCACGCTCGCGGTGATGTATGAACTGCAAGAGCTGTTAAAAGAAATTACCGGGTTGGCTGCGTTTACGTTGCAACCGGCCGCAGGCGCCCACGGGGAATTGACGGGCATTTTAACGGTACGCGCCTACCATGATGCGCACCATCATACCGCCCGTACGGAAGTAATCGTGCCGGATACCGCTCACGGTACTAATCCGGCCACGGCCAATATGGCGGGGTATACGGTAGTAAATATTAAATCCGCCGCCGACGGACGCGTGGACAAAGAAGCGTTGCAGGCGGCGTTGTCGGACAAAACGGCCGCTGTCATGCTGACTGTGCCCAACACGGTGGGACTTTTTGAAAAGGATATCCGTGAAATTGCGGACAGGGTACACCAGGCGGGTGCGCTACTGTATATGGACGGGGCCAATTTCAACGCGCTTATCGGTCTGGCTAAGCCGGCTGATTTTGGCGTGGACGTCATGCACCTGAATTTACACAAAACCTTTGCCGCGCCTCACGGCGGAGGCGGCCCGGGGTCTGGCCCGGTGGGGGCGGCGGCGCATGTGGCACCGTTCTTGCCTAAACCCCGGGTAGAAAAAAAAGACGGTGTTTATACCCTTAACGGCGCAATGCCGCAAAGTCTGGGCCAAATGAAGGCTTTTTACGGTAAT
>CAMVRX010000104.1 GCA_947170005.1 uncultured Elusimicrobium sp. | reverse complement strand
ACACCGTAGTTGGGTGGCGCCGGCCCGTAATGATGCCGCACACCAGCCCCGCGCTGCGCGCCAACAAGAGCGCAATCCCGTCTTGGGTATGGAACGACTTAAATTCCTCTATTTTTCCATCCGGCGTAACAAAAAAATTGACCTTTCCGTCCGTCAAAATGCCGTCCACGTCGGTTAAAACGACCTTAATTTGCGCGGCGCGCTGTTGTATGTTCTGCATATATGGGTATTATAGCAAACTTGGGGGATACTAAGAAACAACAAAAAACCCCAGCTAAGCACTGGGGCTGCAAAGTAAAGAAGTGAGACGTTTACATGGAGTCATCTGCATATATCCAACCTTGGTTTTCAAGGCTTTTGCAAATATAACGGCCCATATCGGTGCCTTGCGTAACACACGCTTTCGTCCATTTATCTGCCGTGGTTTGCTCTCCAAACCAGTCATCAAGGTCTTGTTTTATTAACGCAAAAGCATAATCGCCGCTATTTCTATAAATTTCGAGACTGCAACTGTTAAAGTTGCACCAAGCATCATATTCAAAATTTGTGGTATAGTAGTAATTCCCTTCGAATGTTCCTCCCTGTAGAGCCCCCGCAGCATCCAAAGTAGGCAGTTTGACCACAGCAAATCCCCCGTTTTCCAAAAGAAAAACGTCTATACTGTTTTGAATGGTTTTAATATTTATCAACGCCTCGGTTAAGCGGCTTTTTTCCACCGCTTTTTGGTATTGCGGCACGGCTACCGCCGCCAAAATACCGATAATCAACACAACAACCAACAGCTCAATGAGGGTAAACCCCCGATTTACAACTAGTTTCATTGCTTTCTCCTTGAATAATTTATAAGAACCGCCTGCCTTTTTTTGGGCAAAAACGCCCTTTAAACGGACTTTTACAACCCAGGTATATCCCTCCGTTTATACGGCCCTTACTGTTAAAATTTACCAAAAAAAAAAAACAAGTCAAGGCTTTTAAAACAAACAGACAACAACGACAAAAAATAACATACAAACCCACTAATTTTTTATATAATAAAGATAATTTCCAATAACGAGGTTTCACTTTTTATGGCTAAACGATTTACCGAAAATGCGCAAAAAATTATCCTAATCGCGCAGGAAGAAGCCAAACGCTTAAATCACGATTACGTCGGCACGGAACATATTTTGCTGGGGTTGTGTGCGCTGGAAGGCACCATGTCTAACAAAATTTTGAGCACCTTGGGGGTTACGTTTCGCAAGGTACGCTTGGAAATTGAAAAAATGGTCGGCATCGGCGACACGATTATGCTGCTGGGCGAAATTCCTTTCACGCCGCGTGCTAAAAAAGTACTGGAATTATCGGTAGAAGAGTCCCAGCTCTTAAATTCGGACTATATTGGCACGGAACACATTTTGCTGGGCCTGATTCGCGAAGAAGAAAGCATGGCCGGCAAAATTTTATCTAACTTAGGGCTTAACTTGCCCCTCGCACGCGAGACGGTTATTAACTTTGTAAGCACCCAAAAGGAAACCGACGAAGATGCCAAACCGGCCCGCGCCGACCATCCGCAAAGTGACGAAGCCGACCCGTATGAAATGCGCGCAGCCAGCTCTGCACGCCCGGCCAAAGCCACTAAAACCCCTACGCTGGACGAATACACGCGCGATTTAACCGCCCTGGCCGCCCAAGGCCAATTAGACCCGGTTATCGGGCGCGAAAACGAAATTGAACGCCTGGTGCAAATTTTAGCCCGCCGCACCAAAAACAACCCGGTCTTAATCGGTGAACCGGGGGTAGGAAAGACCGCTATTGTAGAGGGCTTGGCACAAAAAATGGCCAAGGGCGAAATTAGCGACGTACTGGCCGAAAAACGCCTTTTGGCGCTGGATTTAGCATCTGTAGTGGCCGGAACCAAGTACCGCGGAGAGTTTGAACAACGCCTTAAAAACATTATTGACGAACTGGCCGCCGCACAAAACGCCATCGTATTTATTGACGAACTGCACACCATTATCGGTGCCGGCGCGGCGGAAGGGTCCATTGATGCCTCCAATATGTTAAAACCCGCCCTGGCCCGCGGCGAAGTGCAGTGCATCGGCGCTACTACCTTTGACGAATACCGCAAATATATTGAGGCCGACACCGCCCTGGAACGCCGTTTCCAGCCCGTGGTGGCCGACCCGCCGGACGTGGACCAAACCGTTACCATTTTGCAAGGCTTACGCCCCAAGTACGAGGCGCACCACCACGTTACGTACACGGACGGTGCCGTGCGTGCCGCCGCGCAAATTGCCGACCGCTATATTACCGACCGCGCCATGCCGGACAAGGCACTGGACCTGTTTGACGAAGCCGGGGCCCGCGCCCGCTTGAAAAACGCCATTTTGCCCCCCCAAATTAAGCAAAAACAAGCGGAACTGGCCCAGGTAACGGCCGAAAAAGAAACCTTGCTGGCCAAAAAAGATTTCATCAAAGCGGCTGAAGTAAAAGAGGCCGAAACGCGCCTGCGCGAATATATTGACCACCTCAAGCAAAAGTGGCAGGAAACCCACGCCAAAAAAACCCCCAAAGTAACCGAGGAGGATATTGCGCTGGTGGCTTCCAAATGGACGGGCATCCCGGTTACGCGCCTGACGCAAAGCGAAACCGACAAAATTTTACACATGGAGGAACACCTCCACAAACGCATCATCGGGCAAGATGACGCTGTTAAAGCCGTTTCCCAAGCCATCCGGCGCAACCGCACTGGGCTGGGTAACC
>CAMVRX010000103.1 GCA_947170005.1 uncultured Elusimicrobium sp. | reverse complement strand
AACACCTCGCCGGTTTTGTTATCCAGCACGTACGCACCAAACACCGTCAGCGGGTGGTAACGGTCCAGCAAATCGGTCGAACTGTGCGACAAGGTGAGCAGGTCAATTGCGCTGGCAAATTCACGCACGGTAACCAGCGGGTTGTTACGCACGGCTTGTTGAATGGCGCTGAGCATGGCATGCCCGGTGGTATCTTTGGAATAGATAATGCGGTTTTTGCGGTGGGCGCCTTCGCGCGTAAAGCGCAGTTGGTGCTGTTCGTCGCGGTCAAAGGGAACGGTTAAATCGTGCAGGAAAATTTCTTCTACGGCTTGGCAGCCCGCGGTGGAAATTTCGCGCACGGCGGCGTTGTTGCACATGTGGGCCGTAGCCAACTGTACGTCTTGCAACAAATCCTCCAGCTGCAGGTGCGGCTCGTAGACAATGCCGCCTTGGGCCAGGTCGCTATTGGTTTGGGCCATTTCGCCGCAACACAACACCAGGGTCTTTAACCCCTTTTTGGCCGCCTGATGGGCATACACACAACCGGCTATCCCCGCGCCGATGACCAAACAATCCGTAGACAATATCTTCATACTTATATTATATAATTTCCGCGCCGCCCCTAACAAAAAGCCGCAACCCGAAAGTTGCGGCCCGTAGACTATCAAACGGTTTAGTTACCCGCATTGGAGATTACTTTTTGGCACAAATACTTTCCGCCGGACTGCGCACAATTATTGTACCCAATGGATTGGCAAAACTCCAACCCTTCCGTGCTGGAGCTTCCGCAGTAAACCCGGTCGGGGCTGGTAGGATAGTTGTGAGAGTTGACGCGGATAAAATACTTCCCGTTATTGCGGTTGTAAATGACGGTGCCGTAGTCCGGCAATTCCCCTGCGCCGCACGTTCCGTGATCCAACGTGAAATAGTGGGTTTGCTCCAGCGCGCCCATATCCAAAAATCCCATACTCAAACACCCTGCCGGGTCCCCATACGAAATGTTTTCAATTTGGGCATCCAAATAAAAACGGTTGACGGCTTCGGAAAGCATACTGGCCGCCGCCAGCCCTTCCGAAAAGCGCGACTGTTCCACCGAGCGTTTATAATACCCCAAGCTCAGCGCAGATAAAATAGACAAAATAACCACCACCGCTAATAATTCCGTAAGCGTAAAACCTTTTTGACGTTGCATACTGTTTCTCCTTTTTGCTCTACTCTACTATTATAACCTTTTTAGAGCGAGTTTCAACCCTTTTATATATTGCAAAATCCGCCAAAAACCGTTATACTACTATAAGTAGGAGAAAATTATGAACAAAAAATTTGGTTTTACCCTCATTGAATTACTCACGGTGGTGCTGATTGTCGGCATTTTAACCGCCGTTGCCTTGCCGCAGTACCGCAAGTCCATCCAGCGCGCCGAAGCCGCTAATGCGCTGATCAACTTAAAAACAATTTTTGATTCCGCCAAACGCACCTATACCGCCAGCTCCCAGTGGCCCACCCGGTTCAACCAAATTGATGCCAAATTACTGGCCAATGCAGGGGCCGACCTGTCCACCAATTCCATCCAATCGGGCGATTTTACCTATAAACTGAATAATGACCAAACCGTTTCGGCTTGCAAACGCAATGCAGCCGGATATACGTTGTGCCTGGAGGCCCATTTTAGATACAACAACCGCCGGGACGTATATATTTGCTCAGGTGAAGAGCCCTATCTCCCGGTATGCGAATCGTTAGGGAGCGAGTCGGCCGGAGCGGGCAAGACAATCATCAACCCATTCTAATTTCCGACACTTGGATTTAACCCAAAACAGCTGCCTAAGCGGGCAGCTGTTTTTATTAGCGGCGTTTGCGTTTAAAAAATTTCTTAAAATTTTGCTTGCCGCCCGCCCGTTTGGCCGGGGCATTTAACTGACGTTGCAACTTGGCTTTGGCTTTTTTGCTCAGCCCCACTTTGACCGTGCGAAACGGCACAGCGGGAACGGGGGCTTGCTGCAAAATTTGCGCGGCTTGGGCGGCTTTTTGGAAGGTTTTGGGCTTTTTGGCCGCGCGCATACTGGGCTTGTTTTGCACCGGCAGCACCGCGGGAGCGGGCCTTTCTTTTGAGGCGGGGCGCACGGTACGCTGGGTCTTTTTGCGCCGGGCGTGAGCGTCGCCCTCCTCGTGGGCTACAAACTTGGGCGCGGGCAAGGGGTCTATCGTCTTTTGGACCGTTTTTACCGGGCTGGCAAATTGGGTAACCCGGCAAATTTCCTGCCACTGTTGTCCGCCGTCGCTGATGAGCGAAAGCGCGCTGCCCACACTGCCTGCGCGGCCGGTGCGCCCAATGCGGTGGATATAATCTTGCGGGCACTGGGGCAAATCGTAGTTAATCACGTGGGCGATGTGCGGCACGTCCAGGCCGCGGGCGGCCAAATCGGTCGCTACCAGCACGCGCACGGTGCCGCTGCGGAAAAAATCCAAAATTTGCCGGCGGCGGTTTTGGCGCAAATCCCCGTGCAAGGCACTGGCCTTTTGGCCGTAGCGTTTGAGCTCTTTGGCCAGCCGTTCGGCGCCGTGTTTGGTTTTTACAAACACCAAAACAGAACCGGGGCGCGTATTTAGTTCGTGCAGCAGCTGGGACAATTTTTCGCGCACGGTTACGTAGACAATCTCTTGCAATACCCCTTGCGCGGCCGAGGTCACTGCCCCTACTTGCACGCGCACCGGGCGGGTTAAAAATTCGCGGGCCAGCTGTTCAATTTCCGGCGGCAGCGTAGCCGAAAACAACAGT
>CAMVRX010000102.1 GCA_947170005.1 uncultured Elusimicrobium sp. | reverse complement strand
AAGCTTTCCCACAAACATTGTTCAATCGCGGCCGGTGTTTTTTCGTCCTCAAAACGGGGGAAGGTTTCGTTGAACGTTTGCTCAAACTCCGCCAACGCCTTGTAAAACTCCTCCGAACAGAACTTGTGCCCGCTGCCGTGCGAAGCTTTCCCCTCCAAGCCGTATTTCCACCCTTTTACGGTACGGTAAATAATAGCAGTCGGCTGGTGGTTGACAATTTGCGCAGCCAGTTTTTGGGCGGCAAAAATTTGGTTAAAGTCATGCCCGTTGGGCACATAAATCACGTTGCAATCGTGCATGTAGAAAAGTTCTTGCGGGGTCCATTGCACATACTCGCCAGGTTGGTTATTTTCGGCCGTTACCCGTTCCGACTCAATAGAAGCCTGGTTCCAGTCAATGTGAAAAATGGCATTTTTAAGTTGCGCCGTGGCTGCCATAGCCAACGCCTCGCTCACGCGCCCGGCCGTTAAACCGCCTTCGCCTTCAATAATATGCACGCGCGGGCAATTTTCGCCGTACGCATCGGCCGCGGCCAACGCCAAACCAACCGCACTGGCCAGCCCTACGCCGCTGGCCCCGGTGCTGGTACGCACAAAGGGGGTAATAGGCTCCGGGTGGCCGCCCAAGGGCTTACTGTTAAACTTGGTAAACAAGGGCGTGCCTTGCACAACGTTGTGGCGCACCCCCAGCAAATCTTCCAAGCGCAGCTGAAGTTTTTCGCTGGCAGGCAACAATTCCGGCGCGCTGATACGCACACACTCGTTACGCAGTGCCCACAGGGCATAGAGCCCCAGGGCCTTGTGTCCGGCCGCGTAGGAAATAATATCGGCATTGTCTAAAAGCGGGTTCGAAAAATCATACGCCATGGTTTGATACAGCAAGTGCGACACCATCCGCCCGCTGGAGATACTCCCCCCCGGGTGCCCGGAAGAAGGGATAAAGTTATATAAAATAGCCACCAGCGCACGGTAGATAACGTCCAGCCGCTCCAATACCGCCGCATCATTGAGTGCTATGCGGTAGGCGGGGTTATCCGCCACTTCGGTTACGTCTTGAAATACAGCCCGTTTTTGGTTCAAAACAAAAGGTTTCATATACACTCCTAAAATACAATCCCCTGCTGGGCACAACACAGGGCCAAATCAAACATCGCTTGCACATCCGGCTTGGCACACACTTCCACGTTAGAGTGGATGTTCCGCGTCGGCAGCGAGAGCGCACAACTGGGTACCCCGGTTTTGGACAAATGCACCGCACCGGCATCATTTCCGCCGCGTTGGGCGATGCGCACTTGGTACGCAATTTGTTTTTCCCGGCAAATTTGTGTCAAAGCGTCAAAAAGCGGCTGGGGCGTAATAGTACGTGCATCCAACGCGCTAATCCCAACTCCGCCGCCCAGGCGCACAATATAATCCTGCGGGGCCACCCCGGGGATATCCGCCGCCCCCGTGGTATCTAAGCACAAGCACACATCTGCGTCCACGCCAAAAGCGGCCGTAGTGGCACCGCGCACGCCTACTTCCTCTTGCACGGTAAACACGGCGTACACATTATAAAACGGATTTTTGAGGTTTTTAAACAGCTCAGCCTGGATAAACACCCCCGCGCGGTTATCAATCGCTTTGGCTGATATTAGGCCGTTGCCAAATTCTTCGTACGGGCGGTCCAACACGGCCCAGTCGCCGGGGGAAACGCGCTTTTTGACTTCTTCGGCGGGCAGTCCCACGTCTATAAACAAATCTTTTAAAGGGACGGCTTTGCCGCGCTCGGCCTCGGTGGTAATATGCGCGGGCTTGGTGCCGATAATGCCCAATAGCGGGCCGTTTTGGGTTTGCACGCGCACCCGCTGGGCTAGCAGTGTGCGGGGGTCAATCCCCCCCACGGTAACAAAGCGCAAAAACCCGCGCTCGTCAATAAATTGAACCATCAGTCCCACTTCGTCCATGTGGGCACAAAGCAACAGCGTTTTATCCGAGGTGCCTTTTTTTGTGAGGATGAGGTTGCCCAGCGCGTCGGTGCGGACTTCATCCGCCGCCGGGGCCAGTAAATTTTTAAGATAATCGCGCACTTGCCCTTCCCGCCCGGAAATACCCGGCAACTGGGTCAGTGTTTTAAGAATAGAAAAATCAAGTTTTGAGGTCATTTTTTCCCCTTATGCGTACGTAAGGCAGATACATTATAACCCAAAACCGTATAAAAAGCAAGCACTTTTTCATTGAAAAAGTGCTTGCAAATAAAAACCCTTCTTACAACGGCTGGGGGTTGCGTAAAAAACAAACAAATTACGCTCAATTATTCCCCCGTTTGTACGAAACAATTATTACCACCGCACACTTTGTCACATGCAGAGTTGTAACCCCAACAAGTAATTGCTCCCGTGTATTCTTCACCATTCCAGGATAAGTCTAATTTATAGGGATAATTTTCATCCCCCGTTCGTTGGTCATCATGGGTGATACGCGCGGCCCAGAGAGTGCCATCATCAGAAATGTTATACTGCCAGTCTTTAGTGTTAAAGCATTGTTCACCCATGCAATCATCCCCCTCTAACACTTCACTAGGCATAGAAATATCCCACGCTTCAAAATCATAACACTCGGGATAACTTTTTGATAACCGACATAAGTTATACGCGTGGTAAATACTATTTAGCATGACTACCGCTTCAGCCACGCGGGATTTTTCCACTGCCTTTTGGTATTGCGGCAAAGCCACCGCCGCCAAAATACCGATAATTAAAACTACTACTAAAAGCTCAATAAGCGTAA
>CAMVRX010000101.1 GCA_947170005.1 uncultured Elusimicrobium sp. | reverse complement strand
GGCGTTGCCGTTTGCGCGCTACTGCATCAACTGCCAGCACACCAACGAACACCACAGAGGGTAGTTTTACTCTCCAACTTGCAGTTTCCAAATTTGAGTCCTTAACCGCCGATTTGACCACCTCGCGTACTTGCGGGGCTGGCGCCCCGTCCGCAGGACGTACGCCACGGGTCAACATACGGCGGTTAATCATCTCAAATTTGAAAACAGGACCGTCCCTTTTATTTCCTTTTCATTTTGAAAAATCATCTTATCCTCTATTGTGTCCGGTGTTTGGGGAAATACTGCCCGTTCTACAGGTCCTTATTGAAAGCCGTTGTAGGTCAGGCATTGCCTGACAATGCCCCACCGGGGCATCCTTTTTTGTTATTTTTTGCTGTCAAGGGTTTTTAAAAGCCTTGACTTGTTTTTTTTTTTTGGTAAATTTTGACAGTAGGACCTATATAAATACAGGAGTACGTACCATGAAAAGACGTTGTTTTAAGAGCCGTTTTTGCTCAAAAGCGGGTTTCACGTTAATGGAATTGTTGGTTGTCGTTTTAATTATCGGTATTTTGGCAGCGGTGGCGGTACCACAATACAAAAAAGCAGTATTCAAAGCGCGTTTCACGCAAGTACAAACCGCCTTTAACGCCTATATGAAAGCAATAGATGTATATGTATTGGCAAATGGTTACCCTAGTGAACGAGTTGGATTAGGGAATAAATTAGATATAGAAATGCATGGAGACCGTAGCTATGGTGCCAATTCTACCAGCTTCGGTTTTGGTCATTTTGGGGTAGCTTGCCAAGCAGATTTTTGTAGCATTGGTTTTAAAGATACTAGTATTGTAGAAAATGGAAAGTGGGTAGATAATCCCTCCCCCTGGATGTATGGGACAGTTAATGTATCTAAACATGCCGATACAGGGAAATGGTTTTTAAGAGATACCACTGATATTGCCAATAGTGATACCCTAAAAGCAATTTGCCAATGGTGGGCCTCCACCCATGGCGTAGAATATATGGAAGAGGAAATTCAAGCTACATGTGCGGCTGTAGGGGTGGAGTAACTTTACTTTCCCAAATACTGCCCAATCACATCTTCTTTGAAAGAAACAAACGTGCCCGCGGCAATCGCCTCGCGGGCGCGTTGCATTAAGCGGATTAAAAAGCGAATATTGTGGATAGACAGTAGCCGATGGCTGGTCAGCTCTTGCGCGCGGAACAAGTGGCATAAATACGCGCGCGAATAATTACGGCACGTAAAACAATCGCACTGCGCGTCCAGCGGCACATCTTGCGTGCGGTACTCGGCATTTTTAATGTTCACGCGCCCGGTGGACGTCATCACCATCCCATTGCGCGCCACGCGCGTGGGCCACACACAGTCAAACATATCCACCCCGCGTTCAATAGCGTTGAGCATTTCCACGGGCGTTCCCAGCCCCATAAAATAGCGCGGTTTTCCTTCGGGCAAGTTTTCGGTCACGGCCGAAACAGCCGCTTTCATTTGCTCCAGCGTTTCCCCCAAAGACAACCCGCCAATGCAATAGCCGTGTGTAGGAAGCCCGGCCATGTGCAGCGCAGCCTCTTTGCGCAAATCCGGAAAAATAGCGCCCTGAATAATCCCAAACAACAGCGAATTTTCCACCGCATAGCTTCCGTCGGCATTTTGGGTAATATCCTGCGTAGGCACCGTTTGTTCGTAGGCCTGCGCTGCCCGCTCGGCCCAGCGTTTGGTAATGTTTAAAGCCTCGCGCGCGTCGTGTTTGGAGGGGTCCTTGGCGTGGATACACACGTCCAGCATTGTCCAAATGTCCGAGCCGATTTCACTTTCAAACTCAATCACGTTTTCCGGCGTAAACAAATGTTTGCTGCCGTCGTGGTGGGATTGAAACGTCACGCCTTCTTCTTTAATTTTGCGGAATTTGGGCAAGCTATATACTTGAAACCCGCCCGAATCGGTCAAAATACTGCCGTTCCAATGCATAAACCGGTGCAGCCCGCCCATTTGTTTAAGCAGTTTGGTCCCCGGGCGTAAATACAAATGGTACGTATTGGAAAGCAAACACTCCGCCCCGGCGTCTTTTAGGTCTTGGTCCGTCAACGCCTTTACGCAGCCTTGCGTAGCCACCGGCATAAATACGGGGGTATGCACGGCCCCGTGGCGGGTATATAGTACTCCGCTGCGGGCTTGGGAGTGCGGGTCTTTATGAAGGATTTGAAACGGCGCGTCCATACTTCTATTTTATCATTTTACTTGCGGGGTTTGCGGCGTTTTTCGTACACCTGGTTGGGGTTGGTGTTGTAAAAACTTAAAATCCCTTCGTAAAGGGCTTTGACAAACGGGGCGCGTCCTTCCTGCGTGCGGGCCAAGGTTTCTTGCTCGGGCAAGATCAGGTACGCATTTTCCACCAAAATACTGGGCAGTTGCGAAATACGCGGGATAAACAGCACATCATTTTGCAACAGTCCGTCGTCTGCCAACGGCACGTGTTTAGTAAATGCCTGGTGTACGGCTTGCGCCAAAGCCAAGCTGTGTGGGTAGTTGTAATAGACCGAAAATCCTCTCTGCCGTGCAAACGGGTCGGTTGTTTCCGGCAGGGCATTGTAGTGCAGGCTGATAAACACGTGTGCCTCTTCTTGCAAAGCTTTTAGGTAGCGTTGCTGTAGGGTCATGGTGTTACTGCCGCGGCGGGTCATAATCACGGTAGCCCCGGCTTTTTCCAGCAGCGGTTTTAGTTCTTGTGCCAAGGCCAAGGTAGCCTCATATTCCAAAAATCCGCTCGGGCCGATAGCTCCGTCGTAGGGAACCTGGCGGCGCGGGCTGTGCCCGGCATCCAGCACAATGCGTACCCCATCCAAGGGTTTGCCTGCCGTGGCAG
>CAMVRX010000100.1 GCA_947170005.1 uncultured Elusimicrobium sp. | reverse complement strand
GTCCGGCAAAACCGTGAATATGTAAATCAATCAGGCCGGGCAGTGCATAAGCTCCTTGTCCGTCCAGTACGGATGCTTGGGGCAGGACAGGTCTTTGCGCCATGGGGAAAATAGAGGATATTTTTTGGTCCTCTATCAAAATTCCATAATTTTCTTGTACGGCATCCGGTGTAACAAGTGTTATATTCTCAATCAGTGTAACAGCCATAATTCCCTCTATAATTCCAGTTGCCAGGTAGCAGCCCGCGGATATTGTTGTTGCTGCTTGGTGAGTTGTTCGCGGGCCGGCCCGGTTAATAAAGAGGCGGCGGCTTCATCCACCAGCAGGGTAGCCCGGGGATGCGTTTTAAGTGCAGTAATGGGCCAAGCCGGCGTAATTTCCCCCAGCGATAGACGCGCTACGGCTTGTGCTTTTGGTTCTCCCGAAGCTAAAAATAAAATTTCCCGCGCGTCCAGTACGGTTCCAATCCCTACTGACAACGCCTGTTTAGGCACGCGAGACTCATCTCCTTCAAAAAAACGGGCATTGGCCTGGCGGGTGTTCGGTTCCAGCGTAACCGGACGGGTGCGGGAGGTAAAGGCCGAGCCGGGCTCGTTAAAAGCCAGGTGGCCGTTGCGCCCCACGCCGCCTAAAAATAAATCAATGCCGCCCGCTTGCCGGATTGCTTGTTCATAGGAGTCGCACTCTTTTTGTAAGTCAGCCGCCTGGCCGTTTAAGAGGTGAGTGCGGGACGGTTGTAAATTAACACGACTGAATAAATGATGATGCATGTAATAGTGATAACTTTGCGGATGTTGCGGGTCCAGACCGACGTATTCATCCATGTTAAATGTGGCAATGTGTTGGAAATCCAATTCGCCTTTTTGGTAAAACGCGCATAAATGCGCATACATTCCTTCCACCGTTCCCCCGGTGGGAAGGCCTAAGGTAAACGGTTGCTGCTCCGTCGGCAAAAACGCTCCAACGCGCTCTTTAATGTAAGAGGCGGCCCACAGACCAATATCTTGGCGACTGACAATTAGACGCATACGTTTCCTGTTAATTCAAATAGGGCTTTAATTCATCTGCTAACAAATCAACTTCCGGCCCGATAATGACCTGTATGTTGCCGGTAGCGGTTTTAAGCACACCGCGTGCTCCCAGACTGCGCAACGCGGTTTCATCCACCTGTTGCGTGTTTACTACTTCTAACCGAAGCCGCGTGGCGCAAGCACCCCAGGTTTTAATGTTTTCTTTCCCGCCCAGGGCTTGGACGTATAGTTGGGCACGGGTTTGTTGTCCGGCAGGGAGGGGCGAAGCGGGTGCCGGTTGGGGGATTTTTTCCCCGCCCGGGGTTTTTAAATTCCATTTGAGGATGCTAAAACGGAAAATAATGTAGTACAACACGGCATAAATAAACCCTACGGGGAGTAGCCGCCACGGGTGAGTGCCCAGCCCGTGGCTTAGGGCATAATCAAACAGTCCCGCTGAAAAGGTAAAACCCAATTTGATGTTTAGCACATTCATGATAACCATAGACAATCCGGTTAATACCGCATGCAATACATATAGCGGGAACGCCAAAAACATAAATGCAAATTCGGCCGGTTCGGTAATCCCGGTTAAAAACGAAGTTAGCGCAATGGATAACAATAACCCGGCAGTCGCTTTTTTACGGGCAGAGTCTGCCGTGTGAATCATGGCTAAACAAGCCGCCGGCAAGCCAAACATCATAACCGGGAAGAATCCCGCCATAAAGGCGCCGGCCTGCGGGTCTTGTGCAAAGAAGCGGGTCAAATCTCCGTGGACGACGGTTTCTACCCCGTTTTGTAGTGTGGCAAAATCGCCAAATTGAAACCACACCAAATTATTTAAGATGTGATGCAGCCCCAGCGGAATAAGCAACCGGTTGGCCAGCCCGTAGAAGAATAAACCGATATTGCCGGAGTCAATGGTCCACTGTCCAAAACGGCTGATGGCACGCCCGACGGGAGGCCAAATAAAATAGGCCGCCACAGCTACTACTAAGCAGGCGCACCCCGTTATAATAGGCACAAAGCGTTTTCCGCCAAAAAAGGCCAGGTAAGTGGGAAGTTTTACAGCATGGAAACGGTTATAAAGTTGCCCGGTGAGCACCCCCACAATAATCCCGCCCAGCACTCCCATGTTGATAGTGGGGTCTAGTACTTTTAAGGCGGAAGTCATAATTACATAACCGATAAACGAAGCTAACGCCGCCGCGCCATGGCTTTCCCGCGCAAAGCCGATAGATACGCCGATGGCAAAAATAACGGGCAAGTTGTTAAAAACAGCATTTCCCGCTTCGGATAAGAAGGCGATATTCAGTAAATCCGGCTGTCCTAAACGAAGCAGTAGCCCGGCCACGGGCAATACGGCAATAGGCAACATCAACGTACGGCCCAGCTGTACAAGGGCCGTGCTGCAAACGGAAAACCAATGTTTGAGTGTGTTCATGATTCACCTCTGGTTACGTGTTGAATTTTTGTTGGACAAGCGCCCGTACGGTTGGTGCATCCGGAAGTTGCAAAGCTTGCGTGGCTGTTTGCACGCAAAGGCGTAGGTCCAAGCGCCGGATCAAGGCTTTGGCGCGGGCTATCACCCCGGAACTGACCGCCAAACCGGTAACACCTAACCCAATAAGCAGGGGGATAGCTGCTAAGTCGCTGGCCATGGCACCGCAAACGGCTACCGGTTTTTTATACAAACCGGCACCGTGGCACGTTTGGTGAATAAGTTGTAATACAGCCGGATGCATGGGGTCCGCCAGCGGGCTGAGTTCTTTGTGTCCGCGGTCAATGGCTAACACATATTGGGCTAAGTCGTTTGTACCAATAGAAAAGAAATCTGCCTGCTGGGCCAGTTGCCCGGATAACAGCGCTG
>CAMVRX010000099.1 GCA_947170005.1 uncultured Elusimicrobium sp. | reverse complement strand
CCATAATGGTAATCACCGGGCTGCGCGGTTTTAGGCTGGCCGGATCATCTTCCATTTGCATGACGGCAGCAGCCTCTTTCAAATCTTCTTTCACCATTTCTGCCACAAAACCGCACTCGGCCACTACCAGCTCAATCATATCCTTTTCCAAGCGCTGGTTAATGGTGGCAAAAATGCCCATCATCATGAGTTTTTTGATGAAATCATTGATTTTGAAATTCATCTTTTCCGCCAATTCTTTGACGGTCGGCTGGCCGACGATGCGAATGGTTTTAGCGGAAGGCTTGGCGGGCTCTTGCGGTTTTTGCGCAGCGGGAGCAGGTTTAGGTGCAGGAACCGGCTGCGCTTTAGCAGGCGCGGGCGTTGGTTTGGGAACCGCCGTTACCGTCGGCTTAGGTGCTTGTACCGGGGCCGGTTTTGGCGTAACCACCGGGGCCGGTTTTACTTCGGCCTTGGGGGTTTCCACCGGCTTAGCAGCCGGGGCCGGCGCAGGTTTTGGCGCCGCGGCAACCGTCGGTTTGGCTACATATTCGGCGTGTGCTTCGGCCAACTTTTCCGCCGCCGGGGGTTCTATTGCAACCGCTTTCGCCGCCTTAACAGAGGTTTTGGTAACGGTCTTTTTGACAGCCGGTTTTTTAGCCGCCGTTTTTTTAGCGGCCGGCTTTTTGGCGGCTGTCTTAGCCGCGCTTTCTTTTTTGGCCGCCGCCTTTTTGACAGCCGGCTTTTTGGCCGCCGGTTTTTTGGCTGCGGTTTTTTTAGCGGCCGGTTTTTTGGCGGAGGCTTCGCCTTCTTTAGTTGTTTTCTTGCTGGTCGTCATGGGCTTCCTCCGTCGGTGTTTGTGCCGCTTCGGTCGGTGTGGCCGCAGGCTCTTGCGCCGCTAGATACTTTTTGGCACCTTCAATAATTTTCAGTGCGGTCTTATCGCCAATCCCCTGCACGGTGCACAGGTGTTCCACGGCCACATTGGCCAATTTCTCCACCGTGGTAAACCCGGCTTTTTGCAACAGTTCTGCCGTCTTGGGGCCTACCCCTTCCACGCTGGCCAAAATATTTTGGATAGAATTGGTCATAGCCTTGCCTTCCTGGGCTTTTTGGCTTTCGCTCTTTACGTCCAAATCCCACCCGGTCAAGCGGGAGGCCAACTTAATATTTTGCCAATCTTTACCGATAGCAATAGCCAGTTGGTCGTCGGGGACGATAATCAAAGCCTTTTTATTTTCCGCATTGGTAATTTGTACATGGCTGGCTTTGGCCGGGGCCACGGAGTTCATTAAAAGCGTGTTCAAATCGGGCGAATAAGTAATCAGGTCAATGCGTTCGCCTGAAAGTTCATTTTGAATCGCCCGGATGCGGATGCCGCGCATCCCCACACAAGTGCCGATGGGGTCAATTTTGCTGTCAATGCTGTTTACCAGCACCTTGGCACGCACACCGCCGTCGCGTTCAATGCTTTTAATTTCCACAATGCCTTCGTTAATTTCGGGCACTTCTACCTTGAACAGTTCCTCCAAAAACTTACCGTTGGCGCGGGACAAAAACACGTACGGCCCGCGTTGGCCTTTATCCATTTTGAACGCGGCCGATTTATAGCGGCTGAGCTGCGGGTCCTCGTTGGTTACTTCGGCCAGTTCGGTTTGGCTCATTACCTTGGCAATAATGGCTTTGATGCGCGAGCCAATCCCATAGCGTTCTTTTCTAATTTGTTCGCAGTAAGGTAAAATGGCCTCAATTTTGCCCAAATCCACGATAATATCTCTATCCGACATACGGCGCACGGAGCCCATCACCACTTCCCCTTCGCGCGGTTTATATTCTTTGTAGAAATTATCGCGTTCAATACCGCGTACTTTTTGGATGAGTACCTGTTTGGCAATTTGCGCGGCAATGCGGGAAAAGTCCGTCACTTGCAGCGGGCGGTGCAGGGTGTCGCCCACTTTTAAGGATTTGTTCTCTTTTTGGGCGGTAGCTAAGTCAATTTCCGTTTCCGGGTTGGCTACTACTTCCACTACATTGAGTTCTTGCACGGCGTCAATATCGCCCGATTCTACGTTAATTTTGGCTGTAATTTGGGCGGTTTTGCCTAAATTTTTGCGTAGGGCAGAAACGAGGGCATCTTCAATGGTTTTGAGGATATCGTCGCGTTTAATATTTTTTTCTCTTTCTAAGCCTTCTAAGGCGAGTAAAAAGTCTTTTGCGTTGGTTTTCATGGGTGTATATTTCTCCTTATTTTTAAAATTCAAGCACCGGGTCTAAATTCGCTTTTTTGATGTTAGCGTATTCAAAGCGGAACTGGTTGGTGCCGTCGTCAAGCACAAAGGCGGTATCGTCGGCTTGGGCAATCACGCCCGTAAAGCTGCCCCGCCCGTTAAGCGGTACTTTAAGCACCACTTTTACGCGTTGCTGCAAAAAGCGTTTGAAATGCTCCGGTTTTTTCAGCACACGTTGTACGCCGGGGGAAGATACTTCTAAAATATAAGCCCCGTCGATTAAATTTTCCATTTCCAAAATGGCATCAATTTTATCGGTCAGTTCGCCGCAATCGTCCAGCGTTACGCCGCCGGGTTTATCTACAAAGAACTGCAACAAGGCTTTGCGCCCTTGGTGTTGGATGACTAAATCCACCAGTTCTACCTGTCCGGCCGCTAAAGCGTTGGCGACAGTCTGCTCGATCAGTTTAGGGTCTTTCATGCGCCCTCCTATTGTACAAAGAGCGGCTTGGAATGCCAAGTCGCTCTTATTCTAAGAACATATATATTGTAACAAGTTGGGCGGGTGCTGTCAACTGGTTTGCCCCAACTTATGAAAAAAGGTTTTACGTTAATTGAGCTACTCGTAGTAGTGCTCATTATCGGTATCTTGGCCGCAGTAGCCCTGCCCCAATATACCAAAGCAGT
>CAMVRX010000098.1 GCA_947170005.1 uncultured Elusimicrobium sp. | reverse complement strand
CGAGCGGTTTAGAATACCATTTGTAGTTGGGGTAAATTAAATAAAGTGCCCCCAGTAAAATGACGATGATCAATCCCCACTTTACGGCTAATTTGTTTGACATTACTTCTTGCCTCCTTGGGCCGCTTGTGTGCGGTCAGTTAAAAATCCGGCCACGGCGGTTTTCAGTACGGTCAGTTTTACGTTTTCGGCCACTTTTACTTCCAGAGCTTCATCCTTAAAACCTACCACGGTACCGATAATGCCGTTTGCCAAAATGATTTGGTCCCCTTTTTGTAGAGCGTCCACCTTGGCTTTGAGTTCTTGCTCGCGCTTTTTTTGGCTGCGTGCGGGTAAGAAGATCACCACGAACGCGAACGCGAGCATGATCCACCAGATCCAAGCGGCGGAGCCTTGGGCTGCAGTGTTCATAACATCCTCCTATAAGATTAAATACCCTCTTATTATAACATATTTGGACGGCCCCCGCGATGTTGCATTGGGCACATAAAATTGAAATACAAAAGATGTTTCAATTTTATTGCTTGTCAGCGATACAATTTTCCACATTTGGGCACCTTTGCACCGACTTGCCAACTCGCAGTACCTATCAGTACAGCTTCGGGCAACTTACGGTGCAAATCTGCCTCAAATCTGAAAAATCATCTTATCCTCTATTTTACCCGGTGCTTGGGGAAGTGCTGGTCGCTGCACGAGGATGCCCGCAGGGCAGGTGAGGGGGTGTCGTTGCTGTTGTAGGTCAGGCAATGCCTGACAATGTTGCGTAAGCAACATCTGCCGTTTGTCGTTTGCCATTGCCATGGTTGTTGTAGGTCAGGCATTGCCTGACAATGTTGCGCAAGCAATATCTGCCGTTGTCGTTGCTGTTGCCGTTGCCGTTTGTAAGGAAGTAGGCCCCTTAGCCGGGGCCTTGTCAGGCAATGCCTGACCTACAACGGCATGCTGGGTATTTGAGGAAGTAGGCCCCTTAGCCGGGGCCTTTATTTTGCGGGACGGATTGTTTCAACAACAGTCGCAGTTGTCTTCTTCTGTGGCTGGGTCAATGCCTAGGTGTTCCAGTACATTCCAACTGGGTTCATCGTTGCCACAACTGCTGCCGGCAAGTCCCCGTACCTCTCCGTTCCTAAATAAGCACAAACATACATCATTGTACAAGCCTTCTATATCTCCCTCTACAGCCACATCCGCCGTGGCTATGATGTCGTCGGTTCCGTTAACAGAATAGGGTTGATAGATTGTGTATGATGTCAGTCGATGTATCTTGTCTTGTTCGCTCATTTTATTTCCCAAGTCTATGTTGAGATTAGTAAACTTAACGCAATCATTAGTAAAGGTTCCGGATGTTCCTTTTTCCAGTTCGCACACTTTTACCGCATTGCCTATAGCACGTAAGTTGATTAGTGCCTCGGTAAACCGGGCCTTTACCACCGCTTTGCGGTACTGCGGCAGTGCTACCGCCGCCAAGATACCAATGATTAAAACAACTACCAACAACTCTATGAGGGTGAACCCCCGTTTTGTGTTATAACGCATGTTTTATAACTCCTAATTTTAATTGGCCCACCATAAAAAACGGCTAATTATAATGAGCTAACATGCCTAACCCAATATAACAGCCGTGGCTTGCCACAGGCAAGCACTCGGTACGCTTGGACGTCGACTTCCAATTGTACCTCAATACGGCTGTTTTTGGGGCATGTTGCTTTGAAAAATCAAAGCAAGTCTGCACGCGCAGTACAGTTCCAAAAACAGTGATAAATTTTTCGTTTCTTACCCTTACTTGGGCGGGGGAAACCTCCTCATTAAGATAAGGTATTATAGCAAATCTTACTTAGTTACAAACGTAGTCATCAGCTTAATCAGCGCCCGGTCCTCAGCGCGGTGCGAACCCAGCGGCACCACGCGCCGTTCGCTAGCCGTGGTAACTACGGCGTAATCTTCCTTAATATCAAACACGCTGCGCCGGGCTGCCGTGTCAAAAATACTGTGCCCAAACATCCCGCGCGGGATGTCTATGTTTAAGAGATCCAAAATCGTGGGCGCAATATCTAATTGGGAGAGTAAATCGCTTTGGGCTACCGGGGCCGTGATTTTTTCCTTCGTCAAAATGATAAACGGCAGGTTGTCAAACTGAGTCCCAAAGGGTTTAAAGAGCGCGTCGGTGGGCGTGTTGGAATAAGAGGGGTGGTCCGGCATAATTAAAACCAGTGTTTCGTCGTCCCACAGGCCGCGCGCGGCCAGCCCGTCCAAAAAGCGTTGCACGTCTTGCCCAAAACGTGCAAACGCGCGGGGCATGGTGGGGGTGTCGTAAAATTTGGCGTCAATTTCGCGGTACGTTTCGCCCAAATAATTGCTGCGGCCCAGCGGCACGTGCGAATCTACCGTCAGCAGCGTGATAAAAGTAGGCTCGCCCAGGTGCGTGCTCAAATACTCCAGCCCATAGTCAAAAAGTTTGCGGTCCAGGAGGCCCCACCAGTCAATAAAGTTTTTGTACTCGGGGCGCGTAGCAAAGTACGTGGCCCCGATTACCTCATCAAACCCCGCTTGATGAAAAAGCACATTTTCATCCATATACGTTTCGTTGGCGCCGCGCAAAAACGCCGTGTGAAAACCGTGCCTTTTTAGTTCTTTGACAAAGGAAAAGGGATATCCGTTTTCATACGCCAGGCGCACATACGGGTGCGATGTAAAAATGACCGACAGCCCATAAAGCGTGGAAAGCGTTACGTGGCGCAGCGAAGCCGAAGGGTTGTTCTCATACAGTGCGTCCAGCTCTGCGCTGGCGGCGGGGGGGATGTTGGGATTAAAATGGTGCAGGTACTTGTTGGAGAGCGACTCGCTGGCGATTAAAATCACGCGCTTATAATTTTTGCCCACGCCCGTTTTTTTAGCGGAAAATACGTTGTATTTTTTGGCAAGTGCGGCGGTGTTTTCGTCTAAAGTAAATTGCGCCGGCGGAGTTTTGAATAATTTTGTTTGCAAC
>CAMVRX010000097.1 GCA_947170005.1 uncultured Elusimicrobium sp. | reverse complement strand
TTTATTAATAAGTTCTAACATTTTTTCAGGATAATCGGCATATTTAGTACTTACGTCAACGAACCCTTTACGCTGGTGGTCCGGTTTTATTACGCCCAATCTTTCTACGATGCCCCTTACAAAAACCCGTCCGTCACCAATTTATTTATCGAAGAAGGCCCCGAAACCCAAGGTCAGCAAACCTTGCAAAACCGCCCTTACCGCTACGAAGAAAAACGCTACACGCTTAGCGGCGTGAGCGCGGGCAAAGCTACCATCAGCGGGGCTACGGTGAGCTTCCGCCCGGGCAGCTCGTCCTTGTCTTTGTTTGACCGCTTTTTTGGCGGGGCGGCTGTCTCGCCGGAGCAAACCGTTTCGGCCGCTCCCCTGGAACTGACCATCCGCCCGCTGCCCGCGGCCGGCAAACCCGCTTCGTTCTACGGTGCGGTTGGGACCGGCTACACTTTCACGGCGCAGCTGGACCGCCCGCAAACCCAAGCCGGCGAGGCCGTTACCTGGTCTGCCACTGTGCAAGGGCCGGGCAACCTTAAAACCACGCAAGATTTAACGTTCCCCCCGGTCACCGGGATTACCGCGTACCCGTCGGCCCCGGCCGCGGGCTACTTGCCAAACACCAAAGACCGCAGTTATAAAACCTTCCAGGCAGAGCTGGTGCCTGCCTCTTCCGGCACCTACACGCTGCCGCCGGTGCAGTGGTCTTACTTTGACCCGCAAAAAGGCGCCTATCAAACCCTTTCCACCGATGCGCTTACGCTTACGGTAACCCCCTCCACCCAAACCGAAAAGCGGGTGGATTTCGGCGCCGCGCAAACCACCGGCAACGGGGTACAAACCATCGGGCAAGATATCCGCTACGTGTCTTCCACGTACGGGCCCGAACCTTCTTTATTAACCCGCTTGCCCGCCTGGAAATGGCTGCACGTGATTGCTTTGTTATGGGTAGCGGTGTGCCTGTTTATAGCCTCTATCGGCAAAAAAACCGCGGCCAAAAAACACGCCTATCTGGCGGCCAAAGCCCACCTGAAAAAAGCCAAAACGTATGAAGATGTTTCGGATCTGCTGGCCGAGTATTTGCATAGCAAATGGAGCATTTCCACCGGCAGCCTGCCGCTTAAAGACATTTTGCAAGCGTTAAAAGACAAACAGGTACCGGCCCCCGCCGCCCAGGAATTTGCCACCGTATGGAAAGAGTTGGAATCGGCACGCTTTGCCCCCATGCAGGCAGACACCAAAACCCTGGCCCAACTGACGGGCCGCACCACGCAGCTGCTTAAAAAACTGGAGGAAACCAAATGAAAAAACTCATCTTATTGGGTGCCCTGATACTGGCTACAAGCGGTTTTTGCCAGGCGGTAGCCTTGCCGCAACAACTGTCCGAGGCCGAAAATGTATACCGGGCCGGGCACTATGCCGAAGCACTGCAACTCTACGAGCAAGATTTAAAAAATCACCCAAACGACCCTTATCTTTACTACAATATAGGTAACTGTTATTTTAAAATGGGCAGCACCGGCTTGGCAGCGGCTAATTATTTCCGCGCGTTTAAGTTGGCACCGCGCAACGCAGATATCCGCCACAACCTCTCCCTGGCACTGGCCAGCGGCGGGGAACAGCTGGTTCCTTCCGGTGTGCCGGAAGCATTGCACAAGGGGTTTTTTATCCTCTCGCTGCAAGAACTGCAAGGGCTCACGTGCCTGGCAGGCTGGTGTACGTGTTTACTGGCCGGGCTGTGGCTGCTAACCCGCCGGGGCGGTAAATGGGCCTTGGCCATGGGAACGGTCCTCTTGGTACTGGCCGGATGGTTTTATGTACGCCACAGTTGGCAAACCCAGCCGTTGGCGGTGGTGGCCTCGCCGGTAACGGAGGTACGCAGCGGCCCGGGGACGAATTTCCCCGCCAGTGCCGCGCTGGCACAAGGCCACTTGGTAGAGGTGCTGGACCATAAAGACAACTGGCAAGAGGTCGTTGTCAAATCCCAGGGGCTGGAAGGCTGGGTAGAGAGTGACACGTTAGAACGGATTTAAAGGAGAAAACTATGTTTGTACAACAACAAGCCGACGAGCTGATTGCGGCCGTCACCTACGTAAAAGAAAACTTGTCCGCGCAAGTGGAAGAACTGGCCGCGCAAGTAATCAAAGCCTTCCAAAAAGGCAACAAAGTCATTTTAATGGGCAACGGCGGCAGCGCGGGAGACGCGCAGCACATTGCGGCCGAATTTGTGGGCCGTTTTAAAAAAGAGCGCCCCTCCTTGCCGGCCTTGGCCTTAAACACCAACACTTCCACGCTCACCGCCATCGGCAACGATTATTCGTACGATGTGGTGTTTTCCCGCCAGGTGGACGGATTTGCCAAAGCCGGGGACGTGGTGATTGGCATTTCCACCTCGGGCAACAGCAAAAACGTCTATTTAGCTTTGGCCCTGGCCAAACAAAAAGGCTGCTACACCGCGGCTTTTTTGGGTAAAGACGGCGGCACCATTAAAACCATTTGTGATTTACCGTTAGTCGTAAAATCCAACAATACCCCGCACATTCAAGCGTGCCACATTTTTATGGGCCACTGTATGTGTGAGCTGGTAGACCAGGCCTACTAATGAAAATAGCCATCGGTTGCGACCATGCCGGCTTTGCTTTAAAAGACACTGTGCTTAGCGTACTTAAAACACACGGGCACACGGTGTTGGACTGCGGCACCGGCTCGTGCGAGCGCGTGGACTTCCCCGATTTTGCCCTGGCGGCCGCCCAAAAAGTGGCCGACGGACAGGCCGAGCGCGCCGTGCTGATTTGCGGCTCGGGCGTGGGGATGTGCGTGGCCGCCAACAAGGTTAAAGGCATCCGCGCGTGCGTGTGCCACGATACGTACTCTGCCCGCCAAGCCGTCGAGCACGACAACCTAAACGTGCTTTGCTTAGGCGCGCGCATTATCGGGCCTGCACTGGCCGAAGAACTGGTTACCCAATTTTTGGGCGCCTCTTTTAAGACGGGTACCCGCCACGAAGAACGCGTCCTTAAAATTACTGCGTTTGAAAATACGCACTTAAAATAAACTTAATATAGAAGGAAGGAATTATGAAGACACAAGCCAAT
>CAMVRX010000096.1 GCA_947170005.1 uncultured Elusimicrobium sp. | reverse complement strand
TTGATGATGTCTTCAATGGAGTTGCGCACTTTTTCGTGGTAGGCAATGCCCAAAAAGGGCGGGCAGGGTTTGTCGTTTTTATCATCTTGTACGCCTACAATAATGGTGCCGCCCATCGCGTTAGCAAACGAGGCAATCGTCTTGGCGAATTTCTCGTGGTTTTTGGGCAACATATACTTGTAGTCAAGCTGTTTGTTTTCGGGCAACCCGCGTTTACAAAAAGCCACTACATCCTGGAACGTCAGTTCGTGCACCGGTTTGTTAAAAAGCATATTCAAGCCCCCTTTTTATTAGTATAATAATTTTTGACGGAGAAACAAGTATGAAAAAAACCATTTATAATTTATCTTTTAACCAAACCTTGCGCTATGACATTGACGGCTTGACTTATGTGTGGCTGCGGGTGCCGGGCGGGTGGAATTTAACCGTGATAAACGACAAAAGTTTGAGTAACGGTTTTATCCCGCAAAGCAACGAATTTAAAGAAACTTTCCGCGAGCTGGAAAACAAAGCCACCGACGTGGTAGGCAAACGCTTTTTAAAACGCAAGGCAGCAAAATAATGCCAAATATTTTATAATAAAAGTATGCAAAACAGTCCCATGCACGTATTAGCCACCCGGATGACCGAAAAGTTCATCGCGGCTGCCCCGCAGGAAGCAGCAGCGGCGCTGTCGGTGCTGGCCGTGCACGAAATTTTGCTGCTGCTTGCGAACCAAAAAGCCCAGTGCCTGATTGCCGTTTTGAATTTGATGGAGCCTGCCAAGGCTGCTGCTGTGCTTAGGCGGTTGCCTTTAAAACAGGCTGCGTACGTGCTGGCCCGGTTGCGGGTGCCGCAAGCGGCTAAGTTGTGGAAAGAATTGGCCACCCCGTACCAAGAACGTCTCAAAACGGAGCTTTCCCCGGCGTTTGTGGCGTTGGTGCAGGCGGCCAGCGGGTTTGAGCCCGGCAGCGTGGGGCAACGGATGGGAACGGATATTACGGCCGTTCATACCGAAAATAAAGTGGCCGAGCTGGTGGCGCGGCTGAAAAATTTACCGCGCAAAAAATTGCCGCTCATTTGTTTTGTAACCGGGAAAAACGGCGAGTTTAAAGGCGTCATCCGCACGGCGGAGCTGGTGTTTTTTAATCCGGCAGCGGTGTGCGGCAGCGTGATGGACAAAAGCGTGCGTACCTTAAAACCGCAGGACTTGTTAACCGCAGCCGCGGCGGCCTTTACGGCCGAACAGACCGGCACGCTGCCCGTAGTCAACGACGAGAATATATTGATTGGCGCGTTGGAAAAAGCGTCCGCTTTAGCGGTGCCCCCGGCGGATAAAAAGAGCTGGTGGGAGAAATTGAAGGGATAAAATTTTAACGGGTTTTTTTGTGTGCAAGTCAACCCTCCAAAGGGGTTGACTTGTTTTTTTTTTTTGATATCTTGGGATTATGTCGTACACAGGAGAAAATAAAATGAAAGATAACAAGGTTGTAAGCTTATGAGATACCCCCTCATCGCCCTTGCAGGGCACTTCTCCCTCCAGGGGCGAAGAAAACGACGTGCGGGGTTTTACGCTCATTGAGCTGCTGGTTGTTGTTTTAATTATTGGTATTTTGGCGGCGGTAGCCGTGCCGCAGTACCAAAAAGCCGTTACAAAGGCAAGGGCAACGCAAGTACTAACCGTGTTGGATGCTTATCGCAAAGCAATGAATTTGTACTTGTTAGAACATGGTACGGAAATAGTTCCAAGTTATAGCTTGGATGATTTGGCTCTTTCTATTGAGGACCCTTTTGGGTTTGAAATAGGGGATGGTTGCAGTGGTGACCCGGAAGTGTGTTATTATTCAATAGAGGGTTATATTGAGCAGGATGAATATGGCGTAGATTGCAGTACCAAAACGGGTAAATTCCAATGTGTCTGCAACTCTGCGCAGAAAGCAGCATGTATTTATTTAAACGAAGCATTTTCTAACTGGTAAAATAAAAATAACACCCCCGCTCAACAAGCGGGGGTGTTTTACACTATAAGGATAAAACCTTATTTTACTCTGCCGGCGGAACCAAATACGTTTTCGTTCTTTTCGGCGTACATTTTAATCAGCTCTTCGCGGGCCGGCCCGAGGTATTTGCGCGGGTCAAATTCGGCGGGCTTGGTGGCAAAGATTTTGCGGATAGTGGCGGTCATTACTAAGCGGCCGCCGCTATCTACGTTGATTTTGCACACCGCGGATTTGGCGGCTTTGCGCAGTTGTTCTTCGGGGATGCCGGCGGTGTTGTCCAATTTGCCGCCGTATTCGTTAATTTGTTTGACGGCCCATTGCGGTACGGAAGAAGAACCGTGCAATACAATCGGGAAACCGGGCAAGCGTTTGGAGACTTCGTCCAAAATATCAAAGCGAAGTTCAGGCAGTTTCTCGCCGGGTTTTACTTTAAATTTGTACGCACCGTGGCTGGTGCCGATGGAAATCGCTAACGAATCCACGCCCGTGCGTTTGACAAAATCTTCCACTTGGGCGGGGTCGGTATAGGTGTGGTGTTCGGCGGAAACTTCGTCTTCAATGCCGGCTAGCACGCCCAGTTCGCCTTCTACGGTTACGTCGTGAGCGTGGGCATATTCCACTACTTTTTTGGTCAGCGCCACGTTTTCTTCATACGGCAAGTGCGAGCCGTCAATCATCACGGACGAAAACCCGTTGTCAATGCAGTCTTTGCACAGCTCAAAGCTGTCGCCGTGGTCCAAGTGCAAGCACAGCGGAACCGGTTTGCCCAGTTCGGCCATCATTTCCACGGCACCGCGGGCCATCCAGCGCAGCAGCGTGGAGTTGGCATATTGGCGCGCGCCTTTAGATACTTGCAAAATTACCGGAGAACCGGTTTGCACACAAGCGGTAACAATCGCTTGGAGTTGTTCCATATTGTTGAAGTTATAAGCCGGGATGGCATAGCCGCCGGCCATAGCGTCTTTGAACATTTGGCGGGTATTTACCAAGCCAAGTTCTTTGTAAGAAACGGTCATTGTGAGGCCTCCTAAAAATTTAACTGCTTTCCTATATATTTTATCATATTTTCCCGCGTATGGCGGGGGTAGTTTGGCGGGCAAGTGCCCCGAAGCTGTACTGATAGGTACTGCG
>CAMVRX010000095.1 GCA_947170005.1 uncultured Elusimicrobium sp. | reverse complement strand
AAGTTGCTAATCACCGGCATACGCGGGTGACGGCGTTTTTCCGAATATTTTTTAGTCATGTTCATTCCTCGCAAATAATAAAGTGCCCTCGGCTCTCTCTATCTTACAGCTTACCACACTGCCAACCGGAAAATCAAGCCCCGTTTCTACCCAGTAGTTGCTTGACGAGCGCCCTTTGCGGGGCGTTTCCATCAGTACGCTTTGCACGGTGCCTACTTGGCGTTGGTAAGCCTGTTCGGCCAGGCCCCTTACTTTATTTAACAAAATAGAGAGCCGATTTTCCAGTACATTTTCACTATGCAGCGGCAGCTGCGCGGCGGGCGTGCCCTGGCGGGGGGAGTATTTAAAACAGTACGCGGCGGTAAAGCGCGCCTGGTCCACCAGGCTGAGCGTTTGGGCGAAATCTTCCTCCGTTTCCGTCGGGAAGCCCACAATAATGTCCGTGGAAATTTCAAAACCGGCCACTTGCAGCGCGCGGACTTTTTCCAGGAAGATTTCGCGCGTGTAGCCACGTTTCATTTCCTGTAATACTTTACTGCTGCCGCTTTGCACGGGCAAGTGTACGTGGCGGGCAATTTTGGGGTTGTCCTTCACGGCGGCCAAAAACTGCGGCGTAAAGTAAATGGGATGCGGGCTGGTGAAGCGCACACGCTGCACACCCGGGATTTCGCTCACGCGGTTTAACAGGTCGGCAAAGGTGGTGCTGCCGTCTTGGTAAGCGTTGACGGTTTGGCCTAAGAGGGTGATTTCTTTGGCGCCAGCTTGGGCTTTGCGCGTGGCGTCTTGCAAAATAGTTTGAGCGGGCAGACACTTCACAGGCCCGCGCACGCTGGGCACAATGCAATAGCTGCAGTTAAAGTTACACCCGCGCATAATGGTTACGTAGGCCGACAACGCGGCTTGCGGCGCGGCGGGGGTTGCGGCGGGGGAAAACAGGCCGCTTTTGTCCAAGGTTTGGTCAAAGTGTTCAATTTCTTTGGCGCCGGAAACGATATTTAAATAGGGATAGCGTTTTTGTAAGGCTTTGCCCATGCGCTGTGCGGCACACCCGGCAAAAATGATGATGCGCTGGGGGTTTTGGCGTTTCCACTTGCACAGGCGGCCCAGGAAAGACAGGGCGCGGTGCTCGGCGTGGTCGCGCACGGTGCAGGTGTTGATGAGCACAGCGTCGGCTTGGTCCAGGTTATCCGTACGGACAGCGCCGCGGGCCGACAAATGCAGGAACATTTCCTCGGAGTCGGCGAGGTTCATTTGGCAGCCGTACGTTTGCACAAAAACTTTAATAGGCATAAAAATAGGCGGCTTGTTGCCAAGCCGCCTTTGGGTTAAAACAAGTCCGTTATCTTTTTAATCTGCTGCGCCACCGGTTGCGTGAGGTGCAGCTTAATCACGCGGCGGCCCTTGTCTTGCAAGGCTTGAAAGTCGCCCAGCGCTTGCGCGTTGCACAACTGCCCAAACGTATAGGCTTGGCCCGGGATTTTGATGTCATTTTTCGGGTCGGCCGATAAAATCAAAAATACCCCGTTGTTGCCGTCGCCTTTGTGCAGCTGGCCCGTGGAGTGCAAGTAGCGCGGCCCATAGCCAAACAGCACGGCGCGTTTGGTTTTGTTCATCACTTTGTCGCGCAGGGCAAGCAGGGCTTTTTCGGTTTCGGCGTCCGGGTACACGTAAGGCAAAATAGCCAGGTAGTCGTTACTTTCCAAGAGGGAGTACACGTCTTGGCCCAAGGTATCCAGTTTGACGTTCAAATCGGCCGAGGCCAACAGCGGCGCCGATACTTCCGCCGGCACGTTGCCTTGTGCCAGCCGGGCCAAAATTTCTTTAGTCATGGTTTTGGCTGCTTGTACGTTGGGCTGGTCAAAGGGGTCAATGGCTAAAATCGCACCCGCGGCGGCGGTGGCAATTTCCCACAACAAAAACATCGCGCCCAGCTGGTATTTATTTTCCAAGTAAATAGTCAGTACGGGCATTTCGTTATCGGCCAGTTGTTTGGCGTAGGCGGTCACTTTTTTATCGTCATCGCTGCCGGTAGAGAGGTGGACAAAAAAGCGGTCGTCGCGATAGGTGAAGTTGGGCAGCAGCGTCTCGCCCGCTACGGGCACCACTCCTTTGCCTTCTTTGCCGGTAGATTCGGCCACCAGTTGTTCGGCCCACAGGCCAAACGTGGCAAAATCGGCCGGGGTTAAAAGCGTAAGCTTATCGCGCGTTTGGTTGACGGCGCACGCCCCCATAAAGGCGCCCAGTTCCACGGCGGCGTTGTCTTTGAGCGGGGCCTGCGGGCCGAAGGTTTGCGCTTGTTCTTGGGCAATTTCCAAGAGTTTTTTAACGTCCACCCCCATCAGGGCAGCCGGCACAATGCCAAACATAGAAAGCGCCGAGAAACGCCCGCCGATATCGGCCGGGTTCAAAAACACTTTGCGAAATTTCTTCTCTTTGGCCAATTTTTCCAGCCCGGTGCCCGGGTCGGTAATGGCAATGAAATTGTCCCCCGGTTTTTTAACGCCGGACTTTTTGACTTCTTCATAAAAATACGCAAATTGGGAAGAAGGTTCCACCGTGCCGCCCGATTTGCTGGCAAAAATAAACAGCGTTTCGGCCGGGTTGATACGCCCGCGGGCCGCGCCGACCCAGTCCGGGTTGGTGGTATCGAGTACAATGAGTTCGGGGTAGCCGGCTTGTTTGCCAAATACGCTGCGAAATACTTCCGGCGCCAGCGAAGAACCACCCATCCCCATCACCACGCAGTGCTTAAAGGTTTGTTTGGCTTCTTGGGCAAATTGAAGGACGTTGTCAATGCGGGCCAAGGTCCAATCGTAGACTTTTTGCCAGCCTAAGAATTTGACAATAAAGTCTTTGTGGTAATCGTCCTGTTTCCACAGGGTAGGGTCTTTGGCCCAAAATTTTGTGTTAAACTCAAGTGTCTCCAGTTTAATTTCCCCTTCGCGAATAATGCCTTGGGCTAAGGGATTGGCCTGCTCCTCCTTAAATCCCTCCATCCACCGTCCCCTTCCCTCACCTTCCTATTTTCCACCCCCGTCCTCTCCAGGCCGCGCTCTTCCTGGCCGGCACCCCTCCCCAACCCGCCCCCCACCACGGCCCCCCCGCTCCGCCCTCCATCCACC
>CAMVRX010000094.1 GCA_947170005.1 uncultured Elusimicrobium sp. | reverse complement strand
ATCTTCGCTGGTTAAGGCAAAGTGTATCCAGTTCAACCGGTCGCGAAGCGGCGTGTTTTTTAATTTTAGCTTTAAGAAATATTCTACTGCTTTGACGTCATGCCGGGTAGCGGGAATAGCGCCGTACCCGTCAAATTCAATCGCACGCAAGATACGTAGGTCCTGCTCCGTAACGGCACAAAGCCGCGCCAGCTGTTTTTTTTCAGCCGCGGATAATGCTTTAAAATGAGGGAGTTTCAAGCCGGAAAGAATTTCCAGCCACGCGATTTCCACACGGATGCGGGATGCGGCAAAGGCGGCTTCGCTCATATACTGTCTGAGCGCGCCCAATTTGCCGCGATAGCGGCCATCCAATGGGCAAAGGGCCGTATTCTCCATATTTATATTTTAGCAAAATATATACGGCCCGGCACGTTTTAAAAAAGGACCTACTTTTCGTTTGCTTTCCACCCGCCGCCAAGGGCTTTACATAAATTTACTACGGCCGAAAGTTCGTTTTTGCGTGCGGTGGACAGGTTCATCTCGGCCGAAAGCAAATTTTCCTCCACATTGAGCAGATCCGTCACCCCGATAAGCCCCGCATCTTCCTGTTTTTTAGTCAGCTCATAACTGCGCTGCATGGCTTGGGTTTGGGCGTTGTAGGAATCAAAAATGCTACGGTCTATGTTATTAGCTGCCAGTGCATCATACGCTTCTTTAAACGCCGTTTCCACGGTTTTAGTATAGGTGGCTAATTGCTCGCGGTAGACTGCTTCGGCCTTTTTATTTTGGGCGCGGATCTCGCCGCCTTCAAAAATAGGAGCTAAGGCCTCCCCGGCCAAATTCCACACACCCGCACCACCCGTAAATAAACTGCTAAGCGCACTGCTGGCAAACCCCGCCACCCCGGTAAGTGAAATATCCGGGAAATAGGCCGCCCGTGCCGCGCCGATATCCGCATTAGCGGCAATGAGTTGTTCTTCTGCCTCTTGTACATCCGGACGACGCTGTAATAAATCCGACGGCAAATCAGCCGGCACGTCCGGTACTAAATTAAGTTCGCTAAGCGTCTTACCGCGCGGAATACTGCGCGTAATCATCTCCCGCGGGGACTGCCCCAGCAATACGGAAAGGGCCGTTTGCACCTGCTCCTGCTGCAAGGATAGTTCTTGCAGTTGGGCTTGCACATTGTCTTTATCGGCCTGCACGCGGCGCAAGTCCGCCTCCGTACAATATCCGGCTTTGTAACGCGCGGTGTAAATACGCACGTTTTCTTCGCGCGCTTGTAAAGTGCGTTGCAAAATTTCCAACTGTTTATCCAACATACGCAAGGTGAAATACTGGTTGGCTACGTCTGCCGTCAGCGTAAGACGCACCGTGTCACGCGCGGCCTGGCTGGCCAGCAGCCGTGCCCGCGCCGCTTGGGACAAACGGCGGTATTTCCCCCACAAGTCCAGCTCAAAGGAAACGGATACCCCGGCTTGGCTGGTACTTTGTCCGGAACCGCTTTTATTGCCTTCGCGCCCACTTTGAAAATTGGCAGAAAGTGAGGGCATTTGGTCCGCCCGGGCTAAATTCACATCCGCACGGGCCTCGTCCACGCGCGCCATGGCGGCGCGTAAGTCCTGGTTGTATGTGAGAGCCTGTTGTTCAAGTACGTCCAGTACCGGGTCCTCAAATACCTTCCACCAGTTAGCCCCGGTAAATACCCCCAGCTGTGCGGCGGGCTTGCCATCCGGCAGTGCGATATCCGGCCGTTTGTAGGAGGGCCCCACCGCGCACCCGCTTACAAGTAAAAATATACCCAGTCCGGTTAAAATTTGTTTAATCATGCGTTTCCTCCCCGCGTTTGCCGCTAAACCAACAGAAAAACAGCGGAATAAACAACGGCGCCACGCCCGTAGCCGCCAACATACCAAACACTACCGCCGTACCGATAGAGTGGCGGCTGGCGGCTCCCGCGCCGCTGCTAATCATGAGCGGCACACAGCCTAAAATAAATGCCAGGGACGTCATCACAATCGGCCGGAAACGGAGCTTGGCCGCATCTACCGCCGCCTTAATTTTATCTTCCCCCTGTTCTTTAAGCAATACCGCAAACTCTACAATTAAAATAGCGTTTTTGGCCGCCAACCCCACCAACGCCACGAGTGCAATTTGAAAGTAAATATCGTTAGACAGCCCGCGCAGCCACGTCCCTAACAACGCCCCGAAAATAGCAAACGGCACCGCCAGTAATACCGCTACCGGCAGACTCCATTTTTCATACTGGGCGGCTAAAATTAGAAACACCACCAGCATCCCTAACAGTAACGCCTGGGCCGAAGAACTGCCGGAACGCATTTCCTGGTAGGCCGTTCCGGTCCAGGCTAGGGTAAAACCAGGGTCCAACACCGTTTGGGCTGTTTCTTGCACGGCGCGGATAGCATCCCCGGAGCTGTACCCGTCCGCGGGATTAGCAATAAATTTGGCCGCCGGGAACACATTAAACCGTTCCACCGTGTCCGGCCCCAAACTGGGGGTAAGCGTGGCCAGGGCAGACAGCGGCACCATGGCCCCGCTTTGCGAGCGTACATAAATCCCGTTAATCTGCTCCGGATGAGCCCGGTACGCCCCCAACGCCTGTACCATCACTTTAAAACTGCGCCCTAAGTACGTAAAATCGTTCACATACATACTGCCAAAGGTGCCCTGCAATGTGGTATATAAATCGTTCAATGATACTTGCATAGCGCGCGCCTTGGTGGTATCTACCGTGAGCGTATATTGCGGTACATCCGCAGTAAATGTGCTGGTAACGCTGGCAATTTCCGGCCGCTTACGCAACTCCGCCAAAAAGGAGTCCGTCTGCGTTTCCAATGCACGGCTATCCCCCGTACCGCGGTTTTGGATATACCCTTCCAACCCGCCGGTCGTACTCATCCCCATAATGGGCGGCGGGTTGAACGGCATGACCGTGGCCGACGGAATTTTGGCCAATGATTCCTGGTAAATAGCCCCCACCACACTTTGCACAGAAAGTGCTTTGCTTTTGCGTTCGCTCCATGGTTTTAACATGACAAAGGAAGAAACCGCACTCGTTTTTTGCGAACCGCTGAGCAAATCATACCCAGTAAAAGTCATATCCTGTTTCACAGCCGGATTGTGCAAAATAATTTGTTCCAATTCCGCGGAAACTTCTTTGCTGTTGCTAAGCGAAGAAGCCGGGTCCAACTGGGCCGACACCATAATAAAACCCTGGTCTTCTTCCGGCAGCAAACTGCCCGGCACTATCTTGAATAACCCCAGCGTTCCCGCCCCTAACAACACCAACACCACCGCAGCCACCGGCACGCGGCGGATCAAAAAGGAAACCCAGCCGGCATACCGCCCGGTAAGATTTTCAAATTTGGTATCAAACCACCGGAAAAACC
>CAMVRX010000093.1 GCA_947170005.1 uncultured Elusimicrobium sp. | reverse complement strand
GTATAGGCGTACTGCAAGGTACGTCAAGGGCAAGGGACCGCAAAGACGGCCAAATATGGCAAATTGTTGCCCGAAAGCAACAAAACCTAAAACTTTTTGTTTTAGGTTTTGTGCGTAGTAAAGTTACATTGCAAGATAGCCGTTACGGTCTAATCTTATCCATCATACGGGGGAACGGTATCGTCTCTCTCACATGTTGCAACCCACACACCCACCGCACCATGCGCTCAATGCCCATGCCAAACCCGGCGTGCGGCACGCTGCCGTAGCGGCGCAGGTCCAGGTACCAGTCGTAATTTTGCGGATCTAAGCCCTGTTCTTTGATGCGCTCCACGAGCGTATCGTAATCGGCTTCTCTTTCGCTTCCGCCGATAATCTCGCCGGCGCCTTCAGGGCCGATGACGTCCACCGCCAGTACTACTTTGGGGTTTTTCGGGTCGCGCTTCATATAAAACGCTTTAATGGCAGCCGGGTAGCGGTGAATCATAATGGGCGTATCGTAATCTTCGCCCAGCAGCGTTTCTTCGTCGCCACCGATGTCGCCGCCCCAGGGAGTGTTGTTGCCTTTTTTATGCAAAATTTCAATGGCATCCGTGTAGTCAATGCGCGGGAATTTCTTTTCCACGGTGGCCTGCAGTTTAGACGTATCGCGCTCTAAAATTTTAAGGTCAGCGGCGCGGTTTTTTAATACTTGACCGACGATGTATTTAATAAAATCTTCGGCCAGGTCCATGTTATCGTCCAAATCGTTGTAGGCTACTTCGGGTTCCACCATCCAAAATTCAGTAAGGTGGCGGCGGGTTTTGGATTTTTCCGCGCGGAACGTCGGCCCGAAGCAAAACGTGCGCCCCAGGGCCATGGCCGAGGCCTCGCCGTAGAGTTGGCCGCTTTGCGATAAAAATGCTTTTTCGCCAAAGTAATCGGTTTCAAACAGCGTGCTGGTACCTTCGCATGCGGCGGGGGTTAAAATGGGCGAGTCCGACAAAATAAACCCGTGTTTGTGGAAGTAGTCGCGAATAGCAAAAATGATTTCGTCGCGCACGCGCAAAATAGCCATTTGCCGTGCCGAGCGCAGCCACAAGTGGCGGTTGTGCATCAAAAATTCAGGTCCGTGCTCTTTGGGTGTAATGGGGTAATCCTTGGCCATTTGCACCACTTCCAAGTTTTTAACGCCCAGCTCAAAACCCAAAGGCGAGCGTTTATCTTCGCGCACCGTTCCGGTTACAACAATGGAAGATTCTTGCGTTACTTTGCCCGCTAGTTCAAATTGTTCGGGGCTGACCTCGCCTTTAAACATCACGCACTGGATAATGCCGCTGCCGTCGCGCAGTTGCAAAAAATGGAGTTTGCCGCTGGAGCGTTTGTTATACAGCCAGCCTTTTAGGGTAATTTCTTGGCCCAGGTATTGGCCCACTTCACTGACACGGATTTTGCTAGACATATTTGCCTCTGTTAAAAAAGCCCCGAGTGGGGCTTTTATTTCAAATTTGGACGTGATCGGGATCGAACCGACGACCTCCTCGTTGCGAACGAGGCGCTCTCCCAGCTGAGCTACACGCCCGTAAAACGGTGCTGAAATATCTTCAACACATTTATTATAGCATATTTGCGGACTAAAAAGTTGTTTTCCTGTGGGGGCCCAAAGTTCTATAAGCTCTTAGGCCTTTTGGCCCATGTGTTTTTGCTATAAACTTTCTACAATTTAAAAAGAGGAGTGATTATGAAAAAAATTCAATTTGTACTTTTGATGTTGTGTGCGGCAACACTGCAAGTGTCTGCCCAAGGTCGTTTGTCTAACGCACTGGAGCGCCGGGTTGCCCGCCAACCCCGGCAACTAAATGAGAAGGTGTTTAAGGCAGCCAGCAACCCGCGTGCCCTTGGCCAAATGCGCCGTTTGCTTGAACAAGGGGCCGACCCTTGTCACGCCTTACCGGCCGCCGTGTTTTCCAATAACGTATTTGCCGTAAACGTGTTAGCCGAATATAAAAAACGCTGCAACTGGAAAAAAGCCGTCGAAGAACGGTTGAATTATGTGATGAAGAAGGACCGGGTGGATATGTTTTATGCGCTCATGGCCGATAACCGCGGCATTACCTGCCCCGATCCGTTTGATTTTACGCCCGCTAATCCCAGCCAAAAATTTGAGCCGCTTTCTGCTCAAATGCTGGCCGCTGTTAACCAGCGTTGCTTCCAAACCAAGGGCAAACAGTCGGCTTTCTTAAAAAATATGATTTTGCTTAATCCGGGTCATCAAACAGTTTTTGCGTTAGGCGAGAGTTATAAATATGGTATCCGCTCTTCCCAGGCCCAAAAAGGATGGTTGGAAAATATCAACCAGCTTGTTAAAGCCAACGTAAAAGTTTCCAACGATACGCTGCAAGAGGTCATCTCCCAAAGCCGTGTGCACAGCGCGTATGGCAATTCCAATATTCCGTTTGACACTACCCGCCAGTTAGTCAAGCTTTGTATGAAAGGCGGAGCCAACGGGCTAACGGTGTTGCACCGCTTGGACCAGCCGGAAAACGAGTGGGTGTGGGAAAATTACTCCAGCGAGGAACGCATGCGCATTTCCAATATTTTGGAAAGCAAGCCCGAAACCCAGCCCCGCAGCGTAAAAGATCATTTGCGCGGTGCCGTCCAAACGGTACGCAACTGGTTTTAATAGAGCCCAAAAATCTTCGCCCCGCCTAAGCGCGGGGCTTTTTATTTTGCTAAAATATAGAAACCTCAAATTGGGAGTATCGTATGGATTTACTGGCTTTAAAAGAAAATTTGCAAACAAACGCATTGGGCCGCGGGGTATTAAAAGCGGCCAGCAAGCTTTACGGCGTGGGCGCGTGGGCGCACCGGGCTTTGTATCAAAACGGTTGGAAAACCGCCCAGGGGGTCAATTCCCGCGTGGTGTGCATTGGCAATTTAACGGCCGGGGGAACCGGCAAAACCACCACCGTTTTGTTGGCGGCTACTACGCTTGCCAAACAAGGCACGCGCGTGGCGATTGTTTCGCGCGGGTACAAACGCCAACACAAAGCGGACCGCCCGGTGATTTTGTATGATAACCCGGATGCCGATTGGCGCCTGGCCGGCGACGAGCCCTTTATGATGAGCCGGGTGCTTAGCAAAATGCAAGTACCTATTGTTATTGCCCGCAAACGCGTGGAGGCGGCCAAGGAGGCCTTGCGCCGCTTTAAGAGCCAGCTTATTTTGTTAGACGACGGCTTGCAGCATTACGCCCTCAAGCGCGATGCCAACATTGTGCTCGTGGACGCTAAAAACCCCTTTGGTAACGGCGAGTTGTTGCCCGCCGGAATTTTGCGCGAGCCGCTTAGCGGCCTTAAGCGCGCCAACCTGGTCATTTTAACCCACTGCGACCAAGTAACCGCCCGCCAATTAGAAGACGTGCGCGACCAAGTGCGT
>CAMVRX010000092.1 GCA_947170005.1 uncultured Elusimicrobium sp. | reverse complement strand
CTACACCGGGCACATTACGGACTTGTACTTTCCCCTCAAAGCCACGGAATTTTTCTCCCAGTTGGCAACCCGCTTGGCCTTATAAAAAAGCCCCCAACCGGGGGCTTTGAATAGCACCTTACAAATTGATCCACGTATATTCATCCGTCATAAAAATCTGTACTGACGGATCTTTTTGCATATGCGCGGCCATAAAATATTTTTTAAGGCTGGGTCGCCGGGTGGCCGAATAATAGATTGCCTTAGGCATGTTGGGGTAATATGCGCGCAAATGTCCATACTTACCAAAACTGGCCGACACGGCCGCGGGCTGGTACTCCTGCCACAACGCCAGCACTTGTGCGTTTAACTCGGCGCGTTTTTGCGGGTCCTGATGGTCCTCTTCAAATCCTTCCGGCAGGGCTAAAAGTAGTCCCAAATGATATTGCTTGATGAGTTTGGCCGTAGGGCCGGGGCCGGCTTCAAACAGCAAGTTTTCCGTCGGGATATGGTACTCTTGTGCCGTTTGTAAAATAGCTTGCAGGTCCGTCTCGGTGAGTTCGGTTTTTAAGTCCAACCACCAGGCCTTTTGTGCGGGGTTTTCCACCGCACCGAAGATACTTCCCAAGGGGATATCCCGTTGCAGCTCCGTCTGGCCGTGGGCCGCAAACGGTTGTCCTTCGTGCATCCAAACATCCAGTTCAAATCCGTTAAATTTCTGATCTTTAAACCGGGCGCGGGTGGGCGAATTAACGCGGTGGATAAACTTAGCTTTGGGGGCCGTCCATGTGCTGGCCGGGGCTTGGGGGCTGGGTTGTGCCAGCAGCGGTACCGGGGCAAACATGTGGTCGGTATATACATACATAAAAGCGGCATACGCCCCCGCACAAGCCAGGAGCACAAAACAAGTAGCTAAAAAAATCTTAGAAGGCCGCATTGGCAAAACAAACCGCCCCGCACAAGTAGCACGCGGGGCGGCAAAGAGAGGTTAGTTTTTGCTGGGCAACAAATACAACACAAACAGCACCAACCAGCCGATGAAAGGAACCAGTCCAATCAGCAGCAGCCAGGGCGTAAATCCGCCGTCACGCAAGCGGCGCGCAGCAATAGCCAACGAGGGCAGCAACACTGCCAACTGACACAGCAAGCTCACCACATCCCCGGCTTTACCAAAAAAGCTGAGTACAAAACCCAACACAAAAAACACGATAAAGCTCCACAGCACAAACAGCCAAAACTGGGTGCGGGTGGCTTTCCCGGCAAAATCAACATAATGATTTTTGATGGGGTCTACAAAATAGGCATTAAACGCTTTCATACATCCTCCTCAAGTAATTTTACTTCCCTACTAGCATACAACAAATCCGGCGGGTTTGGCAACCCCTTTTTCTACTGATAAAATTGAGCAAATGTCCGCAGCGCTTCTTTGAGCACTGCGGGGTCAGCCCCGGCACCCGGTTCAAAATTTTCGTCGTATTTTTCAATACCGCCGTAGGCATCCAGCACGGTCAGTTGGTTGTCGGTGCGGATCGCTTTTTTGGTGTAGCTGGAAATAATAGAAAATGGCCGCGGCGTTGAGTCCCACAAATTTTGCCCGATGGAGTAATCCTGCGCCGGGTTGGTGCAGCCGTACACGTCTTGCAGCACGGTAGGCGCAATATCGTAGTGGCTGGTGCGGTAACGCAGCGTGCGGGCCTGTGTTTGCCCGGGTTTCCACACCACCAGGGGTACGTGGGTTTGGTACTTGGCAAAATTGCTGTTATGTCCCCAAAAGTTATGGCGCGTGTCGTTAATTTCCTGTCCGTGGTCGCCGCTCATAATCACCCAGGTGTTTTCCAACAGTCCGCGCGTTTGTAAATCCGTCAAAATACGCTCGATCATCCTATCCGTAAAATGCACGGCATTCTTATATTGGTTGACGTAGGGGGTCGGGTCGGTGTTTTTACTCACCAGCAAATAATTGACTTCCTGGGCCGGTGTAAAAATTTTATCTTCCGGCGGATATTCGCTGCCGTGCGGCGCATCTAAAAAGATAAACCCCAAAAACGGCTGGCGGGTATCACGCGTGTTTAAAAACTCTTCAAAGTCTTCCACTGCGCTTATGTCGCGCTGCCATTTTTCCGTGCCTTTGGATTCCAAACGCAGGTTCGGCACCGTCGCAAAAATATTTTGGTGGAAGGTGGGGCTGTTTAGTTTGCTGCTGGCATAAATCGCGGGGGCGTAGCCGGTTTGCCACGCGTGGGAAACCAGCACCGGGGGAAGCTGGCGGCTGGTAAAGTCGTTCCAGTACGCGTAGGGCATGGAGTAAAAGAGCGAAAACACACCTGCTTCCGTCGCATTCCCGCCGGAGAGATGCTCCGTAAAATAGCTCATCTGCGGGGACGTTAACCACCGGGTCAGCCGGGGCATCACTTGCGGGGTCAGGCTGTCGGCGCGCCACGAGTCCACCAGTAAAATTAAAACATTTTGCGGCTCTTTCGGGGCCGTGCACGTAAGCGGGTGGAGCGGATAGTGCAAGGTTCCTTGGGCCGGGGTAGCATAAGGGTCTTTTTTAGGTTCAAAACCTAGTTTACGCAGGCGCCGGTTTAATGAAAACGGAAACGCAAATGGCAGCACGCCCCGTTGGGAAATGACCGACGGATACATATTAAATTTTCCCCACGCATACAGTCCGTTGTAACTTAAAAAGAGCAGCACCCACCCTCCCAATAAAATCAGCAAGGTGCGCTTGGCTAAGGTCCATTTGCAAGCTAAAAAGGTAAGCCCCGCTTCGGCGGCAAAAATAAAGATAACGCCGGCGGCTACTCCCAGCCACATCGTCGTGGAAAATACAAAAATTTCCCGCCCCGCCGGGCCGAAAAACAACTCCAACATCGCCGGGCTGATGTGGAAACGGTACTGGGAATATACCAGTAAATCCAGCGCAAAAAACAAACTAAATAGTCCCCCCCATCCGACGCACGCCACCCGCAATGCGCGCGGCCCCAACAGGCGCCACGGCCAGCTAAGCAGTGCCATCGCAAAGGCAAATAAAAAAATGTGTCCCAGCAGAAACAAGACGGTAAAACACAACCCAATCGTGTCGGTAAAAAAACCGTTAATACAAAAGTAGCCCACGCTGCCCGCGCACCACAACAGGCCGTTAAGTAATATAAAGCTTACTAAGTTGCGCTCATTCATACCTATATTATAGCTTTTTGCAAAGTTTCAAAAATAGAGTTGTTTTATGACTGTGTGGTTACTGCATTTAAAGGCCTTGACTCGTTTTTTTTTTTTGATATCGTTAAATATGAGGGAGAGACTTAGATTTTTCCTCATATATAAACTGGTCTAATAAGCCCGGGTTTATGGGGTTATTAGCAAAGGAGAAAAAATGAAGGTAAAAAATAAACGGGCGTTTACGCTCATTGAGTTGTTAGTAGTAGTGTTAATTATCGGCATCTTAGCTGCCGTTGCCGTGCCGCAATACCAAAAAGCGGTGGAAAAAAGCCGTGTGGTAGAAGCTAAAACGATTCTAAAAACGCTGGTAAACGCTTTAGAACTCCAAACCCTGGAAACCGGAGATC
>CAMVRX010000091.1 GCA_947170005.1 uncultured Elusimicrobium sp. | reverse complement strand
GGATATTTTTATCGCCGCACGCTTCACGCAGAAACACCACCGAACCTTCACGGTTTTTGCCAAAGGCAAAGTCGGCCCCTACCAGCATCCCGCCGCACTGGTATTGGCTGAGCAAACGGTTAAAAAATTGCCGGGGGGAAAGCGCGCGCACGGTGTTAAAATTCAGCTCCTGGGCGGGCACGCCTAATTTTTTAAGCAGCGCTTTCTTTTCATCCGGCAGCGAAAGCACTGTCATTTCCGGCCGGGGGCTCAGTAAAGTTTTAGGCGGCAGCGGAAAATACAGCACCAGCGGTTTTAGTTGGTGCAAAGCGGCGCGGGTTTCCAAACCGTTAAAGAGTTGTTGGTGCCCGCGGTGCAAACCGTCAAAGGTTCCAATGGTAATTAAATTTTTCATAATGCTTGCACCTGCTTATATAAGGTATCGGTTGCACAACCTTTCAATAAGTTGCCGTCAAAAGCGTGATCCACCGTATACGGGCCAATGGCTACGCGGCGCAGTTTGGATAAGTGCCCCACGGTGCCCAGTTCCCGGGCCAGCATATACCCCAGGGCACGCACGTAGGTCCCGCAAGACCCGGTGAGCGTAAAGGCAATTTCGGCGGGGGAAGGCTGGGTGACGTTACTCCACTGCACGTTTACTTGTGTAAAGCGCGGGGCCAGTTCTACGCCTTTGCGGGCGAGATCGTACATTTTTTCGCCTTTGATTTTTTTTGCGCTAAAAGGGGGGACTTGCTGCATAACAGGGCCGGATAATTTTTCCACGGCGGCGTGTAGTTTTTCCGGGGTAACTACGGGAACCGGGGCGCAAGAAACAAAATTGCCGTAGCGGTCCCACGTGTCGGTTTCTTCGCCCAGTTTTAAAACGGCCTGGTACGTTTTGGGCAGTTGTAAAAATTCTGGCTGGCGTTTAGTGGCTTCGCGCCCGACGAGCAAAATTAAAAGCCCGGTGGCCATGGGGTCCAACGTGCCGCTGTGGCCGATGGTTTTAGTTTGCAGCACGCGGCGCACAATGGCAATGATATCGTGGGAAGAAAAATCTGCCGGTTTGTCAATGAGTAAAAGGCCGCTTTGCTGCGGCTTAGGCAAGTTTTTTAACGACATGAGCTACTTTGCGGGCTAATTCTTCGGCTACTTGTTCCACGGATTTGCCCGTTACTTTAAACCCGGCTGCGCGCGCATGGCCGCCGCCGCCAAAGTATTGGGCCAGTTTGCTTACGTCCGCCGCCCCGCGCGAGCGCAGATTGACGGACACTTTATCGGGCTCTTCTTTAATCAAGGCCGAAATTTCTACCCCGGGAATCATAGTAGGCTGGCTGACAATGCCTTGGGTTTGTGCGGGCGTGGCGCCAAACGCTTCAAAATCCCGGCGGGTTAAAATAATTTCGCTATATTTATTGTCCAGGCGCAGCTGCATTTTTTCCAGCGCGCGGCCTTGCAATTTTAGCTCGATATACGGTTTGGTAAAATAAATGACTTGGTTGATGGTGGTGATGTCGGCCCCCAAGGCCACCAAGGCCGAGGCCACACGCAGCGCTTCGGCGGTAGTATTGGAGTGCACAAAGCGCCCGGTATCGGTCACTACGCCGGTATACAAACAAGTGGATTCTTCGGGCGTGGGTAAAAATTCCCCGCCGGACTCTTCAAACAACTGAAAAATAATTTCCGCCGTGCTCGACGCGCCCGAATCAATATGATTGACGTTGCCGTAGGCTTCGCTTACCAAGTGGTGGTCTATATTTACCAGGGTGCGGGCTTGGTTTAAAACAAGGTCCAGCTCGCCGCCGCGTTTTTTGTCGGAACATTCCAACAAAATCACGGTGTCAAAATCAATTTTTTTAGGTAGTTTGCCTACGTGAATTTTTTCAATGCCGGGCAAAAATTGCAAGTCTTGCCCGATAGCCGGTGCGGCGTAGGCGTACACTTTTTTGCCCATGCGTGTAAGCAGCGAGGTCATCGCCAGCGTGCAGCCCAGCGAGTCCCCGTCCGGGTTTAAATGCCCGGCAATAAAAAACTTTTTCCCGGCGTGCAGCGCTTGCCACACGGCTTGCAAACTGTGGGCCTTATTTTGCATCGTGTTTTTCCTTTTCAATAATTTGGAAGATGGACTCCACGCGCGCGGCTTTTTCGGGCGTGTCGTCATATTCAAAGGTAAAAGAGGG
The DNA here is from genome assembly GCA_947170005.1 of uncultured Elusimicrobium sp. Classification (GTDB taxonomy): domain Bacteria; phylum Elusimicrobiota; class Elusimicrobia; order Elusimicrobiales; family Elusimicrobiaceae; genus Avelusimicrobium. The sequence continues at coordinate 1,396 of CAMVRX010000091.1, read as the reverse complement.
GATGCGCTTTAGGTGTAAGCGCCCGCGCAGCTGCGCGCCGATTTCTTTGCGCAACAGCGAGAGTGCCTCCTGCGTTTTTTTGCGGTCTTCCGGCCCGCCGAAAACGGAAAAATACACTTTGGCGGTGGCTAAGTCCTTGGCTACGTGTACGGCGGTAATGGTAACGATGCCGCCAAAATTGCCTTGGGCGGCCATTTTGGTAATGAGGGTGTTGATTTCCTCTAAGAAAAGGGTTTCTAAGCGTTTAATTCTGTCTATCATATACCTTATATTATAGCAATTTTGGCAACCGGGACAAAAACAAAACCCCCGGCTTAACCAAGGCCGGGGGGAAAAGATGTGCTACAAACTGCTGTTATAGACTAATCACCGCTGTTAGCAGCCGGAGCAGCCGGAGCTGCGGTAACGGACTCAAAGCCCGAGCCAGCCAAAGTAGCGCAGATGTTACCCGAACCCGTATCTTGGCAATAGCGGCCAATATCGCCTTTATCGCTCAAGGTCATATACAGCGTATACGCTTGAGTTCCGGAAGTAAGCACTGCAGGGGTTGTACCGCCCACACGTTCTGCTTTAACGACTAAGCCACCCGAGGCAACAGCATCGGCACCGACAGCTGGCGTGGTGGTTTGGATCCAAAAGTTTTTGGTTTTCACAACGTTGCTAGTCACACTAGGCATTTCGATGTCCAGTTTACCCAAATCACCGGTAAAGTAACCAGTGGCCATTTGATAAATCCGTTCCGCAGTCAAGATGTCTCCCATCAGGGTCATCGCTTCCGCGGAGCGGGATTTTTCTACAGCCTTGGTATATTGGGGCAGGGCTACTGCGGCCAAGATACCGATAATGAGCACTACTACGAGTAGCTCAATTAACGTAAAACCTTTTCTCATAAGTTTTCTCCTTTTATCCTACAAGTTTAATATAGAAAGTGGTTAGCTTTCTACATATAGTCTACAAAATTTTTTTAAAATTGCAAGTATTTTTTTAAAAATAGGCCTTGACAAGGGTGTTTTATCGTCGGAGAAATATTTTAAAAAATTTTCAAAAAAAGCTTGACAAACGCTTTGAAAAGCTGATTATTTTACAAAAATGTAGGTTAGGCTTTGCTTGACAAGGCTCCGTTTTGGGGCCTATATGCTGTAAAAAAAGATGTCATGGCAGACTTGAGCTGCCATCTTCAACGCTTGTTGTTGCCGTGACTGTTTCAAAAAACAGCGTGCGTGAAAGATCCCAAATCAAGTTTGGGATGACGTCAATTTAATAACGGCACAAAGCATGCGTGGAAGATCCTGGATCAAGTCCAGGATGACGTCTAATGAATAAACATCAAAGGCACGGATATTGGGCGGGTGCTGTCAACTGGTTTGCCCCAACTTATGAAAAAAGGTTTTACGTT
>CAMVRX010000090.1 GCA_947170005.1 uncultured Elusimicrobium sp. | reverse complement strand
ACGCTCATTTCGCCCTTTAATATGTTAAATACTTCGGGCAGCTCATCCAGGCTAGTAGAACGCAAAAACTTGCCAAATTTCGTAAGCCGCTCTCCATCCGGCAGCAAGTTGCCGTCTTTGTCTTTTTCATCCGTCATGGTGCGGAACTTGTATAGTTTAAAGATTTTTTCATCCTTGCCGGGCCTCTCTTGGCTAAACAGTACCGGGCTACCCAGTTTGATGCGCACTAGAACAGCAATTATGACAAACAGCCACCAAAAACAAACAAGCACCCCCACCGCACACGCTATATCTAACGGGCGCTTAAAATACTTCTCGTACGGACCATAGGGGAGGTGTGTGAATGGGTTCTTAGTTTGACTTTCCCCCTCACCTGCCCTACCGGGCATCCTCTCCCTCAAGGGCGAGGGAAACGACGTGTGCATGTTTGGCATTACTTAAAGCACTCCTTGATAAGCTCTATCACCACATCTTGTTGCTCTTGCGTCATTTTATTGTCACTGGGCAAGCACAACCCGCGGGCAAATATATCAGCCCCTACATCTACTGTGCCACCCGCAATATACGCATTAGTGCGGGCCCGGCCGTTGCCGTCCTTGGTGATAAACGGGTTCATGCGGTAAATGGGCTGCAAGTGCATGGGCTTCCAAATCGGGCGCGATTCCACATTGTATTTTGCTAGCGTTTCCATAATATGTGTCGGGCACGATTTACCCGGCTCTTTAACGTACAGAGCCTCTTTTTCCCCCCGCACTTGTTTGCACATCGCTTCCGGTTTGATGAGTAAGCAAGACAACCAGCAGTTGGGTTCCATTTCGCCCTTCACATACGGGTTCATTTCTATAGGCAAATCCTTTAAGCCCTCTTGGTAGCGTTTATAGATAGCACGTTTTTGGGCTAAATGTTCGTTTAGGTGCATGTACTGCCCGCGCCCAATACCCGCTAAAATGTTGCTCATGCGGTAGTTGTAGCCCAGTTCCTCGTGTTGGTACCAGGGGGCATTCTCACGCGCTTGCGTGGCCCATTTGCGCGCTTTGTTGGCACTTTCTTCGTCATGGGTGAACAACATCCCCCCACCGGAACAAGTAATAATCTTATTGCCGTTATACGAGATAATGTTGTACGTGCCAAAACTACCCGTTTGCTTGCCTTTGTAAGTAGCGCCCAGGGATTCGGCCGCATCTTCAATCAAAATAGCGTGATGTTTTTTACAGATAGCTAAAATTTCATCTAATTTGGCAGGCGTACCATATAGGTGGGCTAACATAACCACCCTTGTATTGGGATAGAGCTTAAAGGCTTGCTCTAAGGCCGCAGGGTCCATGTTCCAGGTGTCATACTCACTGTCAATAAAAATTTGACGGCCTTTTTCGTACGAAACGGGATTGACCGTGGCATCAAACGTCATATCACTGCAAAATACGTTTTCACCGGGTTGTACGCCTGCCAATTTGACGGCTAAGTGTAGGGCGGCAGTGCCCGAAGATAAGGCCACCCCGTAGGGCATCCCTACGTAAGCCGCGGCGGTTTTTTCCAGCTCGGCCAAGTGCGGGCCCACGGTGGAGACCCAGTTGGCATCAAAAGCTTCCTGTACAAAGTGCTGCTCGTCCCCATGCATCGTGGGAGACGAAAGCCATAACTTCTTTTCAAACGGTGAAATCATACTTATAAAAACGACTTCTACTCCTTCAAAATTTCAAATGGACGGTCGTTAGTCCGTGCGCACTAAAGCTACACGAACTAACAACCTGAGCTATCTGCCACCAAGGCAATCGGCTCCCATCTAAACAGGGGGGCTCATAACTTCCCTTCCGTTTAGACGCTCGGCTTTGGGCGCCGAGGATGATTGTTAATACTGCTGTAGGCCGCAGCCAATTATTCCGATCAGAGACATAACCGCAGCAGCCACCAGACAATATTTATTGGACGATAAAAACCGCCCTCAGTATCCTTTTTGAACCCTAACAAGGAGCAATCACTAAGAAGAGTCGGTAAGTTGGAGATGAAGAAAAGCAAAGAAGCAAAAGCGAGACCAACACATTCAAAACAATACACATACATTATATAAAAATATTATAAAAATATCCAAAATATAAATAAAAATAGTTATCCTTTTGCAACCCTACTTTCCGGATAAAACACGGTTCTTTTATCAAATCCACCCCCCCCGCAAGCACCCCCACGGCCGGGCCAAAGGCTTGCTTTTAGCAGTGTGCTTGCACGTTGAAGGCAAGGGGTTGCAGGTGCGGATGCCCCCTACAATCCCGCCGCCCCGATAAAAAACTATTGATTTTTTACTTCTTGTCTTATACACTATATATATGAAGAACTTTGCATCTTTTTTTACGGCAGCCGTACTGCTGGGTGTGCCTGTGGCGTTACAAGCACAGCTGAGCGAAACGGCCGTCGCCCAAGCCAAAGAGGCTTCCCGCCGCGGCGCGATGGGGTCCAATGTATCGGCTGTGTTGCAAACCCAGCTGCAGGATTCTTACGTGAAAGCGCGCCAGGCGCAAGAAAATTGGGTTCCCCGTTTTACTACCCCCGGGCCGCTGGAAGGCGAAAAGATTGAGCCCGGCGCTTTCCCCGCGCGCGAAATAAGCCCCCTGTTGCATTTTAAAAATCCGTCGGACGTGTACCCGGATGCTCCGTTTTTAAAAACCGACAAACAAGTAAATCTCTACTTTTTGGCCAAGAGCAACCTGGCCTTGGAAGGGGAATTGCGGCATTTGATGAACCACATGCGGGAAATTACTTTTTACATGCCTAATTTCCGCCAGCAAGTGCAAAAATGCCAACAACCGCGCGACCAAGTAGCGTGGCTGGCGCAGCACATTGACCCCAAAACCGATTATTTATTTGTAGGCGATATGCCCGGCTACCCGGAGACAAAATACTCGCTGGCCCGGCTGCTGCAAGCCTTGCGCTTGCGGTTCTTAGAGCGGGAAATTATCTTGCTGACCGAATATATAACGGACCATATTTCCGCCGATGAAGTACGGGCCGCCGCACTTCTGCAGCCCACCGCACAGGAACAAGAAAGCGTGCTCCAGGCGTATGAATCGGTCGTGCGCACCCGCCTAAGTGACGACGTGTGGGACACGCTGCAAAACCGCCGTATCGGCGTGGTGGGGTTGGAGCCAACTTTTGTGCAAGAAAACGCTACGGCCCAAATCCTCGGCCAGGCGCCCGGTAACGAGGGCAAAAAAATCCTCGCTATGCAATCGGACGAAGGGTTGAGATTGCGGCATTTGTATTGGAAGAACCGCATTGATGCGTACCGCGCCCAACACCCCAAAGCGTTGTTTGTGGTGTATGGGGAAGCCCCGCATTTTAACTATTTCCGCTCGGATGCGATGTCCAAAAAGTACGAAGGAGCCAACGTGCAAGTAGTCAATTTATTCCCGCGCAAACAGTATATATTGGACGCGCAAGGCAACCCGGTTTTGTCGGCCGATTACATTGGCTGGTTTTCGGAAGCAACTCAAAACGCCTTCCCGCAAGACACGCTGTATTTTACTGACCCGTGGGCCGCGCAGTTAGCCGGGTTTGACTTTCAAATCAAAGTCCCCCCCATGGCCAAAGAATATCAGGCACCGCCGC
>CAMVRX010000089.1 GCA_947170005.1 uncultured Elusimicrobium sp. | reverse complement strand
AGCTCGCTCACCCCGGGCACATCCGTAGCCACCACGGGCAATTTGCTGGCCATCGCATCTAATAGTTCGTTAAGCCCTTCGGCCGCGCGGGCGGGATGCACGTAAATATCAGCGTTGCGTAGCAGGCTGTACAAATCCGTATCGGCAGGCACCAACTCCGTGCTGGGTTCCAAGTGGTGCTGGGTAATAAATTTTTTAAGCGCAGCTTTTTGCGTGCCGTCGCCCACCAGGGTCAAATGCCAGGTTTTGTGCGCCGGGGCCAAGCGGGCCCAGGTTTTTAGCAGCACGTCAAATCCGCCGTTTTTGGTAAGGGGTCCAGCCGCCACCACATTGTTTTCCTTCTTAAAACAGGCGGGCTTATTGTAGTTGTAATGCTCCACCCAAATAGCCGGGTTAGTAACGCGCACGGCATTAGTTCCGTACATTTTTTTGTTCAAGGGTTTGGTGTCTTTTCCCAATACAAACACATGTTGTGCCGCAGCCAACAGGGCTTTTTTGTTTTTGAAAACTTTGGCTTCTTTGAAGTTTTCCGGCTCTACATACACAAAAGGGATTTTGAGTGCAGCGGCCGCCTCGCACGACGGCAAATGCGCCAGGGAGATTACTTTTTGCGCGCCGGATTTTTTAAGCGCAGCCGTGATACTTTTTACCGTAGCAGAAGGGGGCAGCAAAAGCGTAGGCAGCTGCAAATAAGCGGGCAACTCTTTTTTAGCGCCGGCCAGGACTACTTCCTGCCCGCGCAGTGTTAAAAACGTACCCAAGGCCGCTCCCAAGCGCAAACCCGAAAAATTTTTATGTGAACCCAAGAAAATAATTGTTTTCATAATTTTCCCCCTTTGTTTTATTGTACATAATATGAGGGAAAGTAGAAAGCCGGAGAGAATTTTCAAACTAAGAAAAAAGGAGAAGCCGCCCCGTAAGGGCGGCCATGCAAAAAGAAAATTGCGGGGGTTGGATTTGAACCAACGATCTCAAGGTTATGGGCCTTGCGAGATACCGGGCTTCTCTACCCCGCAACGTTATTATAGCATAATTGGCACGTGGGGTGCAAATTCTTTATTCTTCCCGGCCATCTTCAATTTCCCAGTTGCTTTGCCCCTGCAACGTGCTGCACACACGCTGGCCAAAATCATCGTAATACCTGCAATAGTAGCTCCATTGACTATCAGAGGAGCTACGAACTGTAGATATGTAATAATCTCCTTCGCCGTCATATGCCTTCAGGCTGCGGTAAGCATCCACACTACAAACAGTTTTTCCGCACGTCGCTTCGTAATAAAAACTCGCATCTTTGCACATCCCAACGCTACAGTCCAGCCCTGCACGAACATCTATAGCCGTTTCTACGCGGCTCTCACTATTAGTACTATTCACAGGCCATAAAAAGGGATGTTCAACATTATCCGTTGGCCACCCATTTTCCGTCAGATACAGCTCCATGCTTTTTTTAACAGAGTCCATCACCGACAAAGCCGCTGCCATACGGCTTTTTTCCACGGCTTTTTGGTATTGCGGCAGCGCCACCGCCGCCAATATGCCGATGATGAGCACAACGACCAACAGTTCAATAAGCGTAAAACCCCGCCGGGTATTTTTATTTTTCATGTGTCATTCTCCTATTTTATTTTCAATTTATCCGCCTTGGAAAATGCACACAAAAACGGTTGCCATCGCTGGCACTGTTGAGAGAACCTATACGACAACAACCGGGTTTCCCACCTAAGCAGGAAACACTCGGCACAGCAGGGCTGCAGACCCCGACTGTACCTAATACGGCTGTTTTTGGATCTCAACAGTACTTGTGTTTACACAAGTTCTCCGCATTCCACATGCGGTTCCAAAAACAGAGTAAATTGTACTTACATTATAATAAAAAAACGGAAAAATTCAAATAAGAGCCAGTTTACAAAACTAACAAAGTTTTCACGTGAAAACTTTTTTATAACTAAAAAGGGTTAGCTGCATAGATATCCCTATCGGGATATTGTCAGGCAATGCCTGACCTACAACGACACCCCCTCTCCCGGCCTTTGGCCACCCTTCCAGGGGGGAGGAAAACAAACAGCAATCTGCAAAGCAGCCCGTACTTCCCCCAATCACCGGGAAAAATAGTCAGTACCCTGATTTGCAAAAATTGAGCGCAGTTTACAGGGAAAAGTTGCCCCGTAGCGTACGTCAACCGGACCGCGCAAAGCGCGGCAAGTACGTAAGGGGCAAGTCACTGTAAAATGCACCAATTTTGGCAAATTGTTGGTCCACGTAAAATGAAACGTCGCAGGGGTGTTTTTTACTCTTTATACATCGGGTAGAAATAGATGCCCATGTACACCGGGTTGTCCACAAACCCCTTAACACCCTTACGCATCGCCCACAGCCCCGTGGGGTGTACGGTATATAACTGCATGGCATCTTCATACATCAGGTTATGCAGCTCTTTGTACAAAGCGTTGCGCCGGGCCGGGTTCGTCTCGGCCACTGCTTGTTCAATCAGGCGGTCCGCTTGCGGGTTACTGTATCCTTGCGAAAGGGCATAGCGCCCGTGGCTGTGCAAAAACGGGAAGTAAAAATTGTGCGCGTCAGCATAATCGGCCACCCAACCGCGCGCCCACAGCGGCATTTGGCGTTTGGCGGTTTTTTCCAGGAAAGACGGCCAGGTTACCCCGCGCAAATCGATTTGAAATTTAGGGTTTAGGCTTTCCACGTTGCGTTTTAAAATTTCGCTGGCGATTTGGCGCATTTCGCCACTGGTATTGTAGGTAATCGTAAACTTAAACCCTTTTTCCCACACTTGCCCGCCCCAGGCTTTTTTGAAGTGTTCCTCGGCCTTTTTTAAGTCAAACGTATAGCGCTTGAAAGTTTCATCTTGCGGCACCAGCCCTTGCGGGGCCGGGCCGATGGCACGCTCGCCGCGGCCTTGCATGGATTCTTTCAAAAACGCTTCGTAATCAAACGCATACAAAAACCCTTTGCGCAGGTCCTTATCGGCAAAAAAATCTGCGGGGATGCCCTGTCCGTCCAACCGGCCGGAACCTACATCCGGGTTGGCTTGCATATTCACATCCAGCGTAAAAAACAGCACCGGGTCCGTGCGCAGCCGGGGCAAATTATCGTGCAGCACTACTTGCGGGTTGCCCACTAATTGGCTGGTAAACTTGGGCGAAATTTCCGCCACGTCTGCATCGCCCGTTTCCAACATTAGGCGCACCGTGGAAGGCTCCTCCAGCGTGCGCATAAACACCGTTTTGAGCCGCGGGGCACCGGCAAAATACTGTTCGTTAGCGCGCAATACCAGCGTTTTGGCCGGGATGTCCCACCGGGCAATTTTAAAAGGCCCCGTGCCGTTAGATGCTTGGAAAAAAGGCGAGCTGTCTTTAGCAAAATTGTTAAATTGTTTCCACGTGTCTTCGCTGCCGTCCCAGGCCCCGTGCTGGGCGGCCCAAGGCTTACTCATCACGTAACTCCACCGCGCCACAATGGATAAAAACGGTGCAAACGGCCGCTTGAGCGTTACTACTACGTTGTCGCCCTCCACACGCACGGCGCGGGCGGCCTCTTCAAAATCCACTACAATTTCGCCTTGTGCGTTGCGGGTGGAAGAAATTCCCAAAATAGGTTCTAAAAGCAAGCTG
>CAMVRX010000088.1 GCA_947170005.1 uncultured Elusimicrobium sp. | reverse complement strand
CGCGGAGCGGGTGCCTAAGTAATTTTTCATCAGCTGCGGGGCCAGCCCTTGGGTTACGGAAACCGCCTTTAAATTTTGCATGTAAGCGGCTTGGTTGTGGGCTTCTTCCTGGCTGAGTACCCCCAAGAGGACCTTACAAGCCAGTTCTTTGTTTTCGTCGGCACAAACGCAGTAGGGGAATTGGGCCAGCAAGGATTGCATTTCGCGGTCCAGCTGGGGTTGTGTTTTATGGCCGCCAAAGCGTTGGGCCAAGTCATACTCATAACCGCTGTAAAGGGCATTTTTAGACAGTTGCCGGCGCAGCAGTTCCACCTCCCGCTTGTGCGCGGCTTTGGCCACGGCCGCTTCAAAACTGGCCGGGGTACCGTCCAGCAACACGCGCACGGCCAGGCCCAAATTTTCTTCGGGGTTGTCCACGTAGGGTAATTTTTTGAGTACGCCGTCATAAGCATCGGCAATGTCTTGCGGATGTTTTACCTTGAGGTAGCGGCACGCAATCACCAACAAATCTTCTTCCAATAGTTCATCGTTTAATAACTTAGAGGTTTGGGCAATGTCTTGCGCATCTTTGGGGGTGATTTGGCACAGCATCGTCCGGGCGGCCAAACGCGCACAAAATGCCGGCCGGTTGTGCGTGGCGGTCAGATCGGCAAAGAGTTTTTCAAATTCGGGCCGAAACAAAATGCTGGCCGGTTGGGAATATAACAGTTCTAGCTCGGCGGTTAGTTTGGCGGGCAAGTGGTATTGGTCCGCCAGGGCAAAAATATCCGCGCGGTTTTGGGCCGTAATTTGCGAAGAGTGGGTGTAAACTTCTTGGGCTTCACGCAGTAAAATTTCTACGGCTTTGCGGGCTTGTTGCTCGTCGGTTAAGTTTTCCCCCTGCACTTGTTTGAGGGCCTGTTCCAGCGCTTCGTCAAAATAGCGGCGCGAAGAGAAAGAGGCATATACTTCCAGTAACATGCCGGTTTGTTGGGCCGGCAGATTAAGGGCGGCGCACAGTTCGTTGATAGACGTAGCATTGTTGTAAATGCGCAGTTGCCGCAGAGCCGCAGAAAGGGTGCATTCATCCAAAAGCATTTTGGCGATGGTGGTGTCGGTCATGGCCGAGTCGGAGTTTAACTGGGCGGCCAAGTCGGCAATGTCTTGCTGGAGTTGCTCCAGCGTTTTTTTGTCTTCTAACGTATAGACCAGTTTGGCGGCATAGTCGTTATCAATGCCGGGGAGCATATTGTAGATGGTGCTTAACATTCCACTGCGTTTGGTTTCGGTTGGGTTCATAGTGTTTTTTGGGCCAGTTGTTCCAATAATTTTTGTAATTTTTCAGCACGCTTGGGCTGAGTGATATACGCTGCATTGGCGCGGATATTTTCCGCACAGCAAGCAAGGGCACTTGCCAGCAAATGTTGGGCGCATTTTACGTCGGAAATAATAATCGGGTCCACCAGCGCGGCGGCCTGAGCGGCCACTTGCAGCACGGCTTGGCACACGGCTGCCGTGTCGGCCGGAACGCAGGCGGCTTGCCACAACGTTTCTTGCAAGGCTTGCGGGCGGGCCGGATCTTCTTTGGGTAATTGGGTTGCGGATAAGTAATTATCGTAGGCTTGGGCATCTTGCGCGGCCAGGTTTTGTAACCGGGTCAGCTGGGATGAAAGCTGGGTGATGTGTTGCTCTAACGCGGGGCGGATTTGCAGCGGGGTTTGTTTGCGCTTGAGCGTAGTGCGCAGCGCCATTAACAGCAAGGCGCATCCCATGGCACCTGCCACGGCAGCTGCGGCCCCCCCGCCCGGAGTGGGCTGGGAAGACGCTAACGCATTGGTAAACTGCTCGGAACCTTTAATCCACTGCATAAAAACCCCTTACATAATAGTGCCGGAGGGTAAGTCCGAATATTTTTTAATACGCAACATTTTTAAACGGTCCTCGTCAATGCCGGTACGGCTGAAGAACACGTGTTCAATAGCACTGGCCGGCATAATATAGCGGCCGCGTTTAACGCCTTTAGGGTCGGTGCGAAGCCCCAGCCACATACGCAGGGTGGGCACGTCTTTAAAATTTTTAACTTCCAATTCGGCCGCCGCGCGCAGAATTTTTTTAGGGTCGCCTAGGCCGGTAGTAATGACGGCGCTGTGAAAACCGCAGTTTTTAGCGGCGCAGATATCGCGGTGTGTGTCGCCGATGACGTACACTTGGTCCGGCGTGAAATGGGTTTTGTATTTTTTCTCGGCCCGTTTGACCGCAGCTTTTAGCATATCCTCGCGTGTGTGTCCGTCGGTACCAAAGCCGCCCAGGGTAAAGTATTTGCCCAGGCCGCTGGGTTCTAACTTAATGTAGGCACCCTTTTCTACGTTGCCGGTACCCAAGGCGATGACCACGTCTTTTTCTTTGGCAAGACTTTGCAAAAATTGATCTACCCCGGCAATCATTTGATATTTTTTGTTGCGTTGTAAAGTTTTAACTTCTTCGGGCAGTTGGTCCACGTACGCTTTTTCCATCTTTTTGACTTCGGCAGCGGAGGGTTTTTTGCCCTTGTGGAGCAGCCCGTAAATTAAAGTAAAGTTATCTAAATCTGTGCGGCCGGAAATTAAAGAGTGTTCAAATTTGGGCATCTTGCCGTAGAGCTTGGCAGCCCCCTTGGCCAGCGCCCGGCACCCGGCGCCTCCGGTGGTTACTAAAGTGCCGTCTAAATCAAATAAAACGAGCTTTTTCATTTGCTTTCTCCTTTGCGTTTGACAATCCCGGTAACAATGTAAGCTCCGCCCACGGCCAGTACCATGCCCATGATTTTGGGTAGCGTGACGCGGTCCTGCCCGAAGGCCACCGATAAAATATACGTACCCACGGGGTAGGATAAAATAATGGCGGTAGCTTTGCTTAAATCCATATTACGGATGGCTTGATACCAGTAAGAATTGCCTAAAAAATAGTTGATAAGGGCGCTGATGAGCACGATGATCCACAGCGCGGGAGCGGTGGCGTCAAACACGATGGGCCCGTCTAACAAAGGCCAGCATAGTACCAGCACGCCTAGGGCGGGCAGTGCGTAAAACACACGCGCGGCGGAAATGGTTTGCGGGGCTAAATCTTTGGGGAGTTTTTTGGCGAAAATGTGGCTTACCTGGTACATCCACACGTAACCGATGACCATTAAATCGCCTTTGGCTTGAATAGAGGTTCCCCCCTCAATCATAATCAAAATAACGCCCATTAAAATAAGCACGGAGCCGCCGATTTGTTTAAGTGTAGGGCGTTCTTTAAGTAAAATAGCGGCTAAAATGAGTGAGTAAATCATTTCCACCTGGTTGGCGATAGAGGCATTGACGGGTGTGGTGTATTTAAGGGCGATCATAAACATGGTCATGGGCAGCGCAGTGCCGAAGGTTCCCATGCCCAGCGCTTTGGGCCATACGTCCTTGCGAAAAAGTTGTTGCCAAGGCCCGGAGTTGCCAAAATAAATGCGAAAACACAACGCGGCAAACGCGCAGGTAATCAATAAAAATAAAGAAGCGGTGGCGTACGGTACGGCCAGTTTAGAAATAACGACGTTAATAGACGTTGCGAGCCACGCCAGCCAAATGGCATAAACCGGTAAAATGTTAAACATACCTATATTATACTTTATTAGGGAGGGCTAGTGCCCTTCTTTTTGGACGGTGCGGCTGACCCAGTAGGCCCCCGCGCAGGTAATTGCTAAACCGAGGACTTGATGCGGGGTGATTTTATCGAGCCCCAGGGCAGCCGATAATAATAAGGAAAGCACCGGGTAGGATAAATAAATGGCGGTTACTTTGCCCAGGTCCAGCGCGCGGATGGCTTTGTACCACACCACCATGGCCAGGCCGTATTTCAATATGCCCGTGT
>CAMVRX010000087.1 GCA_947170005.1 uncultured Elusimicrobium sp. | reverse complement strand
ATTGTGTTGTAATAAATCCCGCGTTTTAATGATTAAATCATCAAAGCTCAAAATGCCTTCCCGCGTGTAATCAGCCCGGATTTGGGCAGCTACTTCCTGCACCAGCTCCAACGCGGCGCGGAAAAGTTGTTGTTTTTCCGGCCTCATTTTAAGCGCAAATTGTACCAGCGAGCGGGCCGTTTCAAAGGCATCCTCCTCCCATCCTTTGGGGGCGGCAGAACTGAGCGGGGACGGTTCTTCCTCGCACGCAGCGTCAAGCGGTTGCCGACGCAAAAAGGCCGCGCTACGCTGTAAAGATCCGGCGGCCCAAATCAAGGATTTTTCCACGCTGCGCGGTTTGGGCTTTTTAGGGTCCAAAAAGGCAGTACTTAACGCCAGGGCCTCACGTGATTTTTCTTCACAAATTCCGGCCAACATATCGCTATGGGAAAAATAATCATACTGTTCTATTTTTCCGCTGCACAATTCTTGGGTAAATTCTTTGAGTTCTTGCAATGAAATTTCCGGCAAGACTTTTTTCCAAAGTTCGGCCCGCGGGGCTTGTACTCCTAATTCCCGGTCCAAAAAAGTGTTCCAGCGCAAATTAAAAAGACGCGCTGCCTTATGGCCGGAATCAATCTCGCTGTTGGGTGACAGGCCGGCTTCCAGCGGAAACGTTTTTAAAATGTCTGCACAAAAACTATGAATGGTCCCCACGCTGGCGCGGTCCAACCGGGCCAACGCGGCCTGGGCACGGGGCAAGATAACGGTGTCTTGCAACTGAAATTTTTCATACAGCAGTTTCAACAGCTCGTTAGCAGACGTATTTCTTTCCGGTTCTTCTTTTTTGCGTTTGAGTTCCCGCACCACCTGATGCAACGCGGTAACGAGTCTGTTTTTAATTTCTGCGGCGGCTTTTTCCGTAAATGTCAGCGCCACAATTTTTTCCACCGGGGTCCCTTGGGCCAGTACTGCTAAACAAATCCGCGTGATGAGCAGCGTAGTCTTGCCGGTGCCGGCCCCGGCCTCCACTACCATATTCACCCCGACGTGCGTTTGTACCCGGGTACGGTCTTCCGCGGCATCATTGTACGGCATAGCGGGCCTCCTCTATTTGCTGACTGGGCGCACTTTTGCGCGCACGCATCAAGCACCTGAAACTGTCTTTGCGGCAAATATCCCCATACGGACAATACGCACAATTCTCGGACGGATTTAAGAAAAATTGCCCTTTTTGTACCACTTCCGCCAGCTGTGATAAAAACCGGCAGGCTTGCGGGCCAAGCGCCTGCCACTGTGTAGCTAAAAGTGCCCGGCAATCATATGAAGGCGCCAGAGAAAGCAAGCACGAACTATCCAAAGAAAATCCTTTTAACTCCGGCATTTGTTGCGCGGCAAATACATACAAGAAGGGCTGGAAGATAAGGTGCGTGAAAAATACTTTTCCTAAATCTTTCGTCCCTTTGCGAGAAGATTTATAATCCACTACACGGAAGGTTTTATGTTCTTTATCTACATCTATGCGGTCTATAATACCGCGCAGATGAAAAGGCAGTTGCGCTACGGCAAGTGCGGCAAATTCCCGCTCAAAATACGTAGGGATAAATGCCCCCAGTTGTTTTACGTCTTCCTGGGCAAACGCTACCAAGCGGGCACGCATATCTTCCAAAATCAGTTTCCACACCAACGGATAAATACCAAACAACCGGTAACTTTGCTCCGTATAATGCCGGGACAGCGCACGCTCTATATATGCTGTGACGCCGCTGTCAAATAATTGGTGGGTCAACCCCAAACGGTTAAGCTCCCGGTAAAAATCTTCCAGTACCGCGTGATAGGCCGTACCGCGTTTATCGGCGGCTAATTCGTGGCGGCTGTATGTATCTTGTGTTTTATCCAAACGAAGCACCCGGTTGAAAAAATACTTCATGGGGCAAGTGGCTAAATCTTGTAAAGCCGAGGGAGAAAAACCGTTCTGCCGGGTGTTTTCAAAAACGGCTTCCCCGCTTTGGATAAACCCGTCAAATTCTCCTGCCGCGCCGGAGCTGTTTATCCGGGCGGCGGCGTGTAAACTATGTGAAACTTGCTCATTGTACAATCCGGCACGCTGGTACAGAGAAACGGCATCTTTACCGTATAACACAATCGCGTTGGAAACCTCCTGCGGTGTCCAAAACAGCGGATTGGTGCCCAACAACTGCCGGGAAAGACTGCCGCCCAGACGCGGTTTTTGTTCGGCGGTCCATGCCTTACAGCAGGCCCGGGCCAGCTCCGCCACATAAACGGAAGGCACCCGTTCTTTTCCATCTGCCCCCCGGCAAGCATAAGATACGTACAACCGTTCCTCGGCTGCGGTAACCGCTGTAAAAAAGAGTAATTTTTCTTCATCCACGCGCTCTGCTTTTTGGCTAATCCAGTATCCCAATACATCCCGCAAAATATAGCGGTAACGGTCTTTTAAAATAGGGTCTTCCGGTAGCAACTGCGGAAAGATTTTTTCATTCATCCCCAGCAGAAAAACTGCTCTGAACGATAAGCCGCGCGCACGCTGTACGTCCGTAAACACTACACCGCGCGGGGCGGCTTGCACGTCATGAAAGCTAAGGCCGGACAGTGCTTCTGCCAATACGCCCAGCAATTCCCCCGCCTTGGCTTGGGGGCGGATTTGTTCGTACTGCGCTAATGAATCAATACAAGTACAAACCGTATGATAAATTTCAAGCTCCTTGCCTTGTAACGATTTTTCATCTAAATTATCTGTTAAAAACCGGCGGGCCTGCATGACTTTTTGCGCCCACGGTCCCGGACTGGCCAACACGTCCAACTGGCGTTGACACGTTTCCAGCCAGGCCAAAAAATCCGGGTCAAATCCTTCCGTTTGCGGCAACAGATCTTGCCACTGGGTCATGTGCAAACTGACTAACGATTTTTCCGCCAGCACCCGCCAGGCCTGCCTGCGGGGATGTTTAAAATACGGGGAAGATAAAAGGGCCAACACACTTTCCCGGTCAAAACCGTTGGCGGCTAACAAAAACAAGTTAAAACAAAATACGCCCAACGGAAACCGGGCCAACGGGTATTGGAAAGACGCATTCAGCGCAATAGCATGTTGGGCAAAAAGCCGGCGCACTTCGTCCTGATATTCGCCGGGGGTGCGTACCAGTACGCCGATATCTTCCAAGGCATAATGTTCTTCTTCCCCCAGCCGCAAAATTTCTTTGGCGGCCAAATTCACTTCCCCGGCTATATCTGCCGCCGGAATAATTTCCACTCCCGGGGCAGGGGCTTCCCCACGGTCGGCAAATACAAAAGCACCACTTGCGCCCAAGGCGCCCCACCGGTGATCCGCCTCGTCCGTGCCGCCGCCGCTGGGCCCCAACCAGTTTGTTTCAAAAAATTTCCGGGCAAATTGGTACGCCGGATGTTTCCCGTACGGGGCAAATACAACGGGCTCATAAAAAGAACGGATTTGGTGCATGAGTTCCAACAGCCGGCCGGACATATCGTAAAACCCATAAAAAACAATTTTTGTAAATCCACGCAGAAAAGCAGATGAACCCACCTGCTTAACGGCTCGTTCAAACAATGCCTGGTACGAGCGGTAGCCCGGCAGCTGTGCTTCGCGTTGTAAATACTGTTTATATACCGCTACCAACCAGGCAAAACGTTCCTGCTCCTGCCCGGCGAGTTCCTCCGGCACGCTTTGCAGCTATCCGCCAAGTCCCGCAGCGATTCTTTTAACGCTTGCACAAACCCGCGGGAAACCGGATAACGGTTAAGGCCCGGCTG
This sequence comes from uncultured Elusimicrobium sp., assembly GCA_947170005.1. Lineage (GTDB taxonomy): Bacteria > Elusimicrobiota > Elusimicrobia > Elusimicrobiales > Elusimicrobiaceae > Avelusimicrobium. Next base: position 197 of record CAMVRX010000087.1, on the reverse strand, counting down.
GGTTAAAATTTCTTTGAGTAAAAAATCACGTATGTGGTCTTGCGGAAAAACGGGCAGGGAGGGGCCGGCCTCTTGGTCCAGCTGATATAACAAGGCCGAGGCCGTATAAAAATGAATATTGGCCACCGCGCCTTGGCCGCGCGCTAACCGGTCCCTGAGCCGTTTGGCCAATGCCGAAGCCGAACACACCACCAGCC
>CAMVRX010000086.1 GCA_947170005.1 uncultured Elusimicrobium sp. | reverse complement strand
TTCATCTTCCCCCTGTGTGGGGGAAGTACCGCCGTTAGGCGGGGAAGGAGGGTTGTCTATAAAGCAACCTCTTTGGGGAAGGTGCCCGAAGGGCAGGTGAGGGGGTGTATAAAGCAACCTCTTTGGGCTGCCCGCCTTTCCATAAAAAAACCCCGGGCCTAATCCCGGGGGTTCCAATCGTTCTGCGCGCTTACTTGTACGCGGCTAACACCTTATAGCGGCGGTTGTTGCTCGTCACGCGCTCCACAAACGCATAACGGGTGCATTTCGCACCGTTGCACCGGACGCCTTGGGGAATGGTAATGTTGCCCAGTTTTACGCTGTTTTTGATGTAGAGGTTCCCGGCGTGGGTTTCTTCAGCCGTCAGCCCGGCGGGCCGGTGGTTAAAACTTTTCACCAAAGAGTTGTTGTTAACCGTCAAGGTGGCGTTGCCCTTGAGCGTAATGTTTACGCCGGAATTGAGTGTGTAGGGGACGGCATCGCTGGCGAGGAACGCGCCGGAGCCGCTGGTGTCGCCCGGGTTGTAAATGGCGCCCGTTTTGCCCTCCAGCACGGCATTGCCGGCCGATACGGTGGTGTTTTTGCCGCACTTGTTGGATATCCGCTCGCAATTTTCTACGTCGCCGACGGGCTCAATAACGCCCACTGTGTCCAAATCGCTTACATCACAACTGCCGCCGGCAGAACACCGGGTTGAATAATTCTCGTACAAGTTGCTTACGTGGATCATCCCGTTGGCTAAGAAATTGAGGGTGCCGCCGTCGGTGTTAATCCCGCTGGACAGGGAAAGGTTGTCCACCGCTTTTAAGTGCGTAAACGCCCCCAGGCGCGAGGGATTGTACGCCACCGCCGGAATTATTTCGTTATAAGCGGCCGCCGGCAACGCTGCCGCAAACGTCAACAACAAAATCCAATAACGCATAACACTCCCCGCCCGCGCGTGCGGGCTGTAAAAAAGACCTATTATCATTATATGGAAAAACACGCCAAAAAACAAGGGGTTTCTGCCAAATTTTGCGCCGGGCGTTGTTGTGGGCTTGGTCGGATACCTCCGCCTCCGGCGGCTGCGCACAGTATACCTCCCTCGCCCACGCCTAGCCCGACACCAAATTTGATTGAAACCCGAGGGGGGTTGTGTCAAATTTTGCGCCGGGCGTTGTTGTGGGCTTGGTCGGATACCTCCGCCTCCGGCGGCTGCGCACAGGTGCTTAACAACCCCCGGTGACCGTCCATTTTACATGGACCAACAATTTGCCAAAATCTTTCCATTTTGCGCCGACTTTCGCTCGCGTACTTGCGGTGCTGCGCACCGTCCGGCAGACGTACGCCACGCTCAACTTGCGGCACAAACTGGTTTGATTTTGACAAATCAGGGTACCGAATATTATACCCTGTGGTATGGCGAAACGGTATTTCATAAACTCTCATCCCCGGGGGTTTGTGCCAAAATAAGTGTATTTCATTATTAGACAAAAAACACTTGACAAAGCTAACAAAATATGCTATCCTAACAATATCCGGGGGCACTCGGCCCCCTCATTCCCACACTATTTACAGGAGAAATTATGAAAATACCCTACATTAAATTATATACGGCCGATTTATTGGCCGCCAGCCGCCACTTAACGGCCCAGCAAATTGGCCAAGCCGTGCTGGGCATTTGCGAGCAAGCCTTTGAAGATGATTGCACCTACTTGCCGCAAACACAGCGTGAAAAACAGTTTTTTCAAATGCTCGGGCACTGGAAAGAAGAAGCACAAATAGGCTACGCGCAAAAGAAAAAGGCGGGCCGTTTGGGCGGAAAAACAAAACAGCAAAAAATGACAAAAATCGACGGAAGCGGCGCTATTTCTTCTGCTTGTAGCACTCCGCCAAGCCAAACAGAAACAGATACAAAAACAGAAACAAAACCATATACAGAAACAAAAACAGAAAAAAATAATACTCTTACTGCGCGGGCCGAAAACGGCCCGGCGCAGGGCACGCAAGATTTTTCTTCTCTTAAAAAACAAACGGCCACAAACCCCTTGCAAACGTTTGCCGCACAGGTGCTTGCGTGTTTTGAACCTACCGTTCAAACCCCGGCGCAGCGGGAGATTTGGCTCAAGCGCAATGCCCGCTGCCTCAAGGATATTTTGCGCTTTTGCGGAGAAAATATCCCGCTAGCTTTACAAACAATACGCGTGTGTGCGCGGCGGTTGGAAAAAGCGGGGCTTTCGGGCGGGTACGAGGCAGTTTGCCGCAACTTGCCCGAGTATCACGACCAAGCGCAAGCGGAGCTGGCCCATGTATAGCGACGAGAAAAAAACCCACGCGTGGGACGAGCGCGCCGCGCGCGAGTTAGCGGCCGGGAAGGTGTTAATCCCCTACTGGGGGAAGAACAAAGAAGGCGTACGGGTGGCCCTAAGTTGCTGGGACACCCTGCGCCCGGGGGAGACGCTCCGCGACGCGGCCCGGCGCCGCAGCGTGCCCGCGCCGCAGCCGGAGTGGACGGCACAGCTCAAAGAGAAAGTGGATCGGATTTTGCGCGAGATTTTGGCCGCGCGGTAGGACAACAACCCCGGTGATGTGCCTGACGGCAACGCTCACCTGGGCTGCGCCGTACTTCCCAAAGAGGTTGGCTTTATACACCCCCTCACCTGCCCTTCGGGCATCCTCTCCCTCCAGGGGCGAGGTGGAAAGTGGCACAACGGTCCCCGTGGCTGTTGTAGGAAACCTGACACGCTGTTGTAGGTCAGGCATAAAGCTGACACGTCGTTGTAGGTCAGGCACTGCCTGACAAGGCCCCGGCCAAGGGGCCTCTTCCATACAAACAGCCACAGCAAACAACCCCGGCAAACGGCAGATGTTGCTTGCGCAACATTGTCAGGCAGTGCCTGACCTACAACGGCCCCGGCCACGGATAAGTTTGTGTAGGTTGGGCTCTGCTCAACAATTAGCCGCCGTTGTGTTCGTCTCTTCACATACGCGTAGATATTTTGTATAATACATCTAACTTAATCTTGTTGGAGTTCACTATGGCAAAAAATAAATATTCTCACACGGTCCTGCTGCCCAAGACCGATTTCCCCATGCGCGCGGGCCTGGCGCAAAAAGAGCCCGGCATCTTAGAATTTTGGAAGTCTATCGGCCTGTATCAAGCCATGCTTGATAAAAACAAAGACGGCCGCCACTTTGTCCTGCACGACGGGCCGCCCTACGCCAACGGCAAAATCCATATCGGCCATGCGCTAGACAAAGTGATTAAAGACATCATCCTAAAATCCCGCGCCATGAGCGGCTACTACACGCCCTACGTGCCGGGGTGGGACTGCCACGGCCTGCCCATTGAACAGGCCCTACTTAAAGAACTCAAACAAGAGAAAAAACACATCACCGACGTGCCCGCCTTCCGCACCAAAGCGCGCGCGTTTGCCGCCAAATTTATTGACCTGCAGCGCCAGGGCTTCAAACGCCTGGGCGTGCAAGCCGACTGGGACCACCCGTACCTCACCATGGACAAACGCTACGAAGGCATCACCATCGGCATATTTTTGGATTTGATTGAGAAGGGCTACGTCTACAAAGGCCAAAAAACCATCACCTGGTGCCCCTATTGCGAAACCGCCCTGGCCGACGCCGAAACCGAATATAAGGACGTTTCTTCGCCGTCTATTTACTTGCGCTTTGCGCTCACGGCCGCGCCGGAAAACATCTTCGGCACGCTGGAAAATCATCCCGTCAGCCTGGCGGTGTGGACCACCACGCCGTGGACCCTCCCCGCCAACCGCGCCGCCGCCGTGTGCAAAGAGGAAGATTACGCCCTGTTGCAAGACGACGCCACGCGCGAGTATTACATAGTGGCCGAAAAACTGGCGCAAGCTTTTACCCAAAACACCGGCCGCGCGTGCACGCAAGTGCGCACGATACCGGGCGAAGCGCTGGTGGGTTTGCACTATTATCACCCGCTGACCCGCCGGGAAAACCCCGTCATCTGGACCGACTTTGTAACCATGGATGCCGGGGTAGGCGTGGTGCATATTGCCCCCGGCCACGGCGAGGAAGACTTCCAAGCCGGCAAACAGTGGAAATTGGAAACCTTCTGCCCCGTGGACGAAAAAGGCTGCTACACCCGGGAC
>CAMVRX010000085.1 GCA_947170005.1 uncultured Elusimicrobium sp. | reverse complement strand
TGCGAAGGAAAACTGGACGCCCAAACTGTTTACGGCAAAGCCCCGGGCACGGTGTTGCACCGGGCCCGCGCACATCAAAAACCCGTGCTGTTTATTTGCGGCAGCGCGGATTGGAAAGCGCTTAAAAAGCACAACCTTTCGCACGTATGCGTGGCAGAGCTCATAGACTTTGCCCCGTCGGTAGAAATGGCAAAAAAACACGCGGCCCGGTACCTGGCCCGCGTGTGTAAAAGTTTGACTTAGCAGCAGGCGCAGCTATCGTCCTCTATGCCCAATACGGTGTTCACGTTAAAAGAGGGCACAATATCCCCTCCGCAATCGCCGCCGGCTGAAACGGCCTTAGTGCCGTCGTCATGCAAGCATACACACACATCGTATTTCCTGCTTATTGCAAACGCTACTGTATCCAATCCGTCAATTTGGTCACGGTCAGTCTCATAAAGAAAAGAATCCGTCGCAAACAATACACGGCCCTCAACGCGTCCCAACTGAACATCTAAATTTTCAACCAATGTACAAGGGTTACCGTCACTATAAAATATTTTCCCCTCGTGTGCTAACTCGCACACATGCACGGCATCGGCCAAGGTTTTTAAGTTGGTAAATGCCTCCGCCATGTGTGCTTTAAACACCGCTTTTTGGTATTGCGGCACGGCAACCGCCGCCAAAATACCGATAATTAAAACTACTACTAACAGCTCAATAAGCGTAAAACCCGCTTTTGAGCAAAAACAGCCTTTAAAACAACGTTTTTTCATGGTACGTACTCCTGTATTTATATAGGTCCTACCGTCAAAATTTACCAAAAAAAAAAACAAGTCAAGGCTTTTAAAATTCCTTGACAGCAAAAAACAACGGCAAACGACAAAAATAAGATGTCGTCCGCAACATCACCGGGTATAATTAAAAGCTGGCTGATTTGTCAGATTTGAGATGAATTTGCACCGTAAGTTGCCCGAAGCTGCACTGCGAGGTGCTGCGAGTGGCAAGTCGGTGCAAAGGCGCTCAAATGTGGCAAATGGTTGCCCGGAAAACGAGTCAGGTCTCAAATACTTTATGTATTTGAAACCTGACCGTTAAAACGCTACTTCACCGAAAAGTCGTTAATCCGTGTCGCTTCCGCCGTTACTTAAAATTTACATCCTATATATCACCCGCGCCAGTACCGACAAAAAGTTCGCCCGCGGATACACCACCACATGGTCCCCGTTGGCCCGCGTGGCCGAGTCGTGGAAACGGTTGCCGTTGTAGCGGGCTTCCAGCCCCCAACTAAAATGCGTGTTGATTTCTTTTTCCACACCCAGCCCTACGTAATAGGCAAAGCCGTTGTATTTAAAATGTTCCTTCGGGCTGAAATCCACCGAAAAATCTGTCTGCGCCATCCCCAGCCCTAAGGGAATGTAGAGTTTATAAGCATGTTGCGGCGTTAAAAATACATGTCCCACCGCCATATAATTGCGCATGCGGGTGCGGGTATCGAGCCGCCACCCGCTGGACAAATCGCGCGCAAAATATTGGTCCGTAAACGAAACCCCCACCCCCACGCGCGGGCTTACAAAATAGAAGGCTTGCACTTCGCCCCCCAAGCCGGGTTTACCCAGTTTAGCGTCGTGGGAAACGTTAAGCGCTTGGTCATCCACATTCATTTCGCCAAAATCGGTCCCCAACGCCAACGGCGAATATACCGCCGCCAACCCGATGGTCACGTCCCCTTTTTCATACGCGTGCGCACCCAGCGCGCACAAACAAATACACAAAGCAAGCAGTCCTTTTTTCATATTGTTTCTCCTTAAACTAGGTATATTGTAGCAGATTTAGTAAAATATACCTATGGAATTTTTAGCACAAATCGTAGATATTTTTTTACATTTAGACGTCTATTTAAACGCCTGGGCCGCCGGAGCCGGGGCGTGGCTGTACGTGGGGCTTTTCGTCGTTATTTTTTGTGAAACAGGCCTGGTAATTACCCCGTTCTTACCCGGCGATTCGCTCCTGTTTGCTTGCGGCGCACTGGCGGCCGGACAAGCCAGCGGCATTAACCTCTCTATCCTCATCCCCGTCGTATTTATAGCGGCCGCGCTGGGTGACTTTTGCAATTATGAAATCGGCCACTGGCTGGGCCCCAAGGTGTTCACGCAACAGAACAGCCGCCTTTTAAACAAAGACCACCTGTTAAAAGCACACGCGTTTTACGAAAAATACGGCGGCAAAACCATTATTTTAGCGCGCTTTATCCCCATTATCCGCACGTTTGCCCCGTTTGTGGCCGGCATCGGCAAAATGACGTACGCGCGCTTTGCCTCGTACAACTTAATCGGTGCGGCGGCGTGGGTGCTGCTGTTTGTGCTGGGGGGATATTATTTTGCGGATTTACCTATCGTCAAAACCCGCTTTCATTACGTCATTGTAGCCATTATTGTAATTTCGGTCCTGCCGGCCGTTATTGAGTACGCGCGCGAACGGAAAAAATAGCTACCACAACCGTCCGGCAATCGGGGCAAACCCCGGCAAATCTACCGGCAGCACCCCCTGTGCCTCGTCATTTCCTACAATAATGTCCGCCGCCGTTTTCAAGGCAAACGAGTTAAGCCCATACGTAGCAATCACGGTTTTTACGTCGGGGTAATGCACAATATCATACGGGCTCATTACCGACAAAAGCACCAGCTTGGGCGCTTTTTGTTTGATTTTATCAATCGCGCGTTTTTGGCTGAGATTGATTTTATCGGCCCACTGCAAACTGCCTACCACCACCAGGTCCGCCCCGTCCACGCACTTAAGCGCGCGGGTGATATCTTTTTCTTTCGGGGTTAAAGGCGCGTTATAGGTGCGCACTTCGTAATTGCGCTCCAAAAAGGGTTGGCTGACGTACATCAGCTGGTCGGCAAAGCGCGGCGGCGCAAAAAACACGGCACACACGGTGGGGTGTTCCTGGGCGGGGGAAAAAGGCAGCAGCCCGGCCTCGTCACGCACCAGCGTAACGGCCTCTTTGCTGACCTCGGCTAAGGCTTGCCGGTAGGCGCGCGCCATGGGCTCGGGCGCGGGCAGCGGCGTTTGCGCAAGCAGCCCCAGCTGCTTTTTCACGTCAAACACGTGCCGGGCAGCGTTTTGCACCGCCTCTTGCGCGTGGTCCGCTTGCACCTTGGCGTTAATTTGTTCAAACAGTTTAAGCGGCTTAATATAGCGCCCCAACAATACCATGTCCGCCCCCGCTTCTAACGAGCGCGCCGCACAGTTGGGAATGGTACAAAACGAGGTGGCCCCCTTCATGTCCAAGCTGTCGGTTACCACCAAGCCTTTAAAGCCCAGTTCCTGACGTAAAAAGTCTTGCAAAATCGGTTTAGAAAAAGACGCTACTTCTTTTTTGTCCAGCGCCGGGTAGAGCACGTGCCCCGTCATCACACCGCCCACGCCTTGGCGCACGGCCTCGGCAAACGGGGCGATATGCGTGCGCATCAGCTCGGCCTTTGGGGCATTGACCACCGGCACCGAGTAGTGTGAGTCCATCGCCGTATCGCCGTGCCCGGGGAAATGTTTAACCACCGGCACAATCCCGGCCGCCTTGAACCCGTTAATAAGCGCCATCCCCATTTTGGTAACCGTCGCCGGGGAAGAACCGAACGAACGCACGCCGATAATGGGGTTGTCGGGGTTACTGTTGACGTCCAACACCGGGGAGAAATTCATGTGCACCCCGGCCCGGCGCAGCTCTTTGCCCGCCAAATACGCCAGCGTAGCCACTTTGCCTTCGTCCTGGCTGGCGGCTAAAAGCATATTGGTCGGCAGGTACTCAAACCCCAGCGTAATGGGCGTATAGACGGTACCGCCCTCGTAATCAATGGCTACCAAAAGCGGAATTTGGTGCGGGGACTTGGCCGCCCAGCTTTGTAATTTTTCAATGAGTTTGCGGGTTTCCCAGCGCGAGTAATTGCCCCACTGAATCAGCACCCCGCCCAGCTTGCCCTGTTCAATGGCCGGGCGCACCAGTTCGGCACTGTCCACGTCCACAAATGCCACCAGCGTTTGGCCCAATTGCTCCTCGGGCGAGAGGTCCTCAAATTGCACCGCACTGTGAACGGTCACGGCCAGTAGCATGCAAAAAACGGCAAGCCATTTTCTCACGGGTTGACC
>CAMVRX010000084.1 GCA_947170005.1 uncultured Elusimicrobium sp. | reverse complement strand
ACCAAGCACAAAAACCCGACGAAGTGATTCCACTTAAAACTTTCGCGGAAATAAAACGCCGAGAACACCACAAACACCGCCAGCGTAATCACTTCTTGCATTACTTTTAGCTGCGTTACACTGAAATAATCGCTGCCGATGCGGTTAGCGGGCACTTGCAAGCAATACTCAAAAAATGCAATCCCCCAGCTTACCAAAATTACGGCCCACAGCGCGCGGGATTTAAACTTTAAATGCCCGTACCAGGCGATGGTCATAAACAAGTTAGACGCACATAATAGTATAATCGGTTTCCACATACCCTTATTTTATCATTTTGCGCGTCGCAATAAAATTGCCGAAATTCGGGTTATAAAGGAAGCCTTTTTATTGGTACAATATGTCTATGAGAACATTTTTACTTTTTTTGATGGGAGTTGTAGTGAGCGTTCTTCCTGCTGCAGGCGAAGTAATTGCCCCGCAACAGCCTCCCGCACCGGATGCTTCCGTGCAAGTACACGGTTTAACGGCACAAACCCGTGCCGATGGAACAGCTTTGCCGGATATTAACGGAACTTTGTCGTTGCAGGACTGTATTGACCTGGCTCTTGCCAACAGTCCTTCTATGATATCTGCCCAACTGGCAGCTCAAAATGCTCGTGTCAATTTGAACTTAGCCAAATCCCAGTTTTTGCCTACGGCCTCGGCGGGGTTTGACAGCCGCTACGATATGGGTGCTTCCGTGCACGACCACGGCACCACAAACGCCCAAATCGGGGCTAACTTAACGCTTAGCGGCGTGACCGATATTGCCCGCAACGTCAAAATGAAGCAAGCCGCAGTGGACCAGGCCGACCTCAACGTGCAATCCGTGCAGCAAGACATCATCCGCAACGTACGCAAAGGCTATTACGTGCTGTTGGCCGCTCAGCGCGCGGTGGATATCCGCACCAAGTCGCGTGATTTGTACCAAGACCAGTACAAACGCACCTCGGAGTATTACCGCTTGGGCTTACGCCCCAAAGTGGACGTTACCACCGCCGAAGTAAACTTAAATAACGAGTCTTTGCGCCTGATTCGCGCTACCAACTCGGTCAAAACGGCCTCGGCCTCGCTGGCTAATATTTTGGGCGTGGTTACCCCCAATTTGCTCACGGTGGAAATGATAGAAGATTTTGATAATTGGGAAATTACGTTGGACGAAGCGGTCAACACCGCCTACCAAAACCGCCCGGATGTGCAATCGGCGCAGTTGGGGGTACGCATCAGCCAAATGCAGCTCAGCCAAGCGCGCGCGGGCTTATTTCCTACGCTTAGTTTTTCAGCCGGCTACACCAAAAGCGGCGACAGCGGGCTCTACTTGGATAACGAATCCGCCCGCGTGGGGGTAGGTATTGAAATCCCCCTCTTTAACGCGTTTAAGACGTATAACGGCATCAAACAAGCGCAAATTACACTGGAGAATACACACAACTCCACGCGCAGTCTGCTCAACAATGTTTTCTTGCAAGTACAAAAAGCTTACATTGCGCTCAACGAAGCCGCCGAGAGCATCCCGCTGGCCAAGCTCAATGTGGCAAAAGCCAAAGAAAATATGCAGCTGGCCCGCGGCCGCTATAACGAAGGCATCGGCGATATTATCGCCCTAAAAGATGCCGAGGTGGCCTACACCGATGCCGAGCTGAGTTTGCTGACCGCCCGGTATGATTATGCCTCAGCCGTGGCCGATTTGAAACAAGCAATGGGAACGTATTAGGAGAAAATTTATGATTAAAAAATTGATTGGTAAAATTTTGCATGCACCGTGGTGGGCCAAACTGTTGGTGTTGGTCCTGCTGGCGGGAATAATTTGGTGGGTCAAAGCGCATTACTTTACCCGCCCGTCTGTGCCGCCTTTTCGCCTGGCTAAAGTAACCCGGGGCGACATTGCCGACCTGGTGGAAGCCTCCGGCCCGATTAACCCGGTCAATACTACCCAAGTGGGGGCGTTGGTGTCCGGCGAGATTTTAAAAATCTACGTGGATTACAACACCGAAGTCAAAAAAGGCGACCCCATGGCCACTATCGACCAAACCCAAATTTTAGCCAGTTTGGAAGAGGCCCGCGCCAGTTTGACTTCCGCCAAAGAGAGTTTGGCCTCGGCCGAAAAAGCTTACGAACTGGCCAAGCGCAACTTTGAGCGCTACGAAGTGCTTTACAAAAAAAATTACGTTTCTAAAGTGGATTTGGAAAGCTACGAACTTTCTTACGTAAACGCCAAAAGCGCCTTAAATGCCGCGCAAGCCAGTGTGGTGCGTGCGCAGTCTAATGTAGACACCGCCGAGAAAAATCTGTCCAATACGCAAATTGTTTCCCCCATTGACGGGGTGGTCCTCACGCGCAAAGTGAGCGAAGGCCAAACCATTACGGCCGGCTTTTCCACGCCGGAGCTGTTTGTCGTCGCGCAAGATTTAACCAAAATGCAAATTGAGGCCAAAGTCTCCGAGGCCGACATTGTCAAAATCCAGCCCGGCCAGCATGTCACATTTACCTTAGACGGTTATGTGGGCGAAAAATTTGAAGGTACCGTGCGCCAAGTGCGTACCAACTATGTGGATACCTCCTCCTCGTCCAACTCCAGCACGTCTTACACGGTCATTGTGGACGTGGATAACCAAGACCTGCGCTTAAAACCCGGTATGACGGCTACCCTAACTATTTACACCCAAGAGAAGAAAAATGTGTTAACCGTACCTAATGAGGCGTTGCGTTTTTCCCCCTCCACCAATAAGCAAACATATGATACCACCGGCGTGTGGAAAATGCAAAAAGGCCAACCTCCGCAGCGTGTGGACGTGACGATTGGGATTATTGCCACCAAAAATACCGAAATTACGGGCGGGGATATCCAAGAAGGGGATATGATCATTGTCGGTGAAAATAACTTAAAATCTACCACAGGTATGGCCGGTATGGCGCCGCCGCGCGGCGGTGGTCCGCGCCGCCGTTAAAAGGGGGCCTTATGTCCTTAATTGACACGCGCGATTTGTACAAAATTTACCAAGTGGGCGACGTGGAAGTCAGAGCCCTCAACGGTGTCAGTGTCGCTATTGAACCCGGCGAATTTGTGGCCGTCATGGGCCCGTCCGGCTCGGGTAAATCTACTTTTATGAATATTCTGGGTTGTTTGGATAAACCCACCCGCGGTACGTATATGTTAGATGGTATTGATGTAACGGCAACGGACCTGTCCAAACTGGCCGGGGTACGCAACCGCAAAATTGGGTTTGTGTTCCAGGGGTTTAACCTAATTAAGCGCACGACCGCGCTTGAAAATGTGGAACTGCCCATGATTTACAACCATACCCCCGCCGCCCAGCGCCGCAAAAAAGCGCTGGAAGCATTGGAGGCTGTGGGCCTGGCGCAGCGGGCCGACCACTTACCTAATCAGCTTTCCGGCGGACAGCAGCAGCGTGTGGCCATCGCGCGCAGTTTGGTGTGCGATGCACCGATTATTTTTGCCGACGAACCTACCGGCAACTTAGATACTAAAATGAGTATTGAGGTGATGGACCTCTTTACCCGGCTCAATAAAGAAATGGGCAAAACTATTATCTTAATCACGCACGAGCCGGACATTGCCCAATACGCCACGCGCCTGATTAAATTTAAGGACGGGCAGAAGATAAGCGACGAAAAACAAACCCCGCGTTGTGCCACTCCTGCCGCACAGGAGGAAAAATGATCGACTCTTTGATATCTATTTTCAAAATTTCCCTAAAGTCCATTTTTGCCAACAAAATGCGTGCCGCGCTTACCAGCTTGGGTATTATTATCGGTGTGGCCGCGGTGATTACCGTGCTGGCCGTAGGAAGTGCCACCAAAAAAAGCATTGCCGACCGGTTTTCCAATATGGGCACTAACATCATTTTTTTGCGTCAACCGTGGGATTTGGACGATTCTATTTCTTCCCCTAAAGATGTTACCATGGACGACGTGCTTGCCATCCGCGAAATTGACGGCGTTTCCGCCGCCGCGCCCTACATTCAAACCAGTTTTGATGTAAAGTACAAAAACACCAGCGTCAGTTTAAGTGCCCTGGCGACCGACGGCGATATTTTCAAAGCATACGACTGGAGCGTAGAAAAAGGCCGTTCGTTTACGGATAAAGAAATTGACTCGTATGCCCAAGTGATGGTCATCGGGGCTACCTCGGCCCAAACCATTTTCGGCGATGTGGAC
>CAMVRX010000083.1 GCA_947170005.1 uncultured Elusimicrobium sp. | reverse complement strand
TTGTTTTCCTCGCCCCCGGAGGGAGAGGGTGGCCGAAGGCCGGGAGAGGGGGTGTTAAAAAAGGTTTATGGGATACCCCCTCTTCTGTCCTGCGGACATCTTCCCCCTCCAGGGGGGAAGTAAATAAGGCATTTTCCCCTACAATCAGTTGCGCGAAACCCCGCCGGGCATTTTGATGTTTCATTTTATTTGCTCCTTTTCAGTTTATTTTCAATTCCTCTGCCCCGGCCCCATATAAAAACGGCTACCATCTTTGAGCTGATATCAGTAACCCAAATATAATAGCCGTAATTTACCGTTTGCACAGTAAACATTCGGCGCAAAACACCGGGTTTCGAAGGTCCGTTATTTTGCACCTCAAATGGCTATTTTTGGACTGATATCTGCTCTTTGCGAGCGCGCCGTATTCCACATACGGTTCCAAAAACAGATAAAATTGTACCCATATTATAGCATAACTGGGCCAAGTTGTTCGTTTTATGCTATGATAAAGGTATGCTCTACACCGTTACGGGAATTTTTGTACTGTTTGCCGTGGGGGCCGCGGTATCGGCCACTACCCGCGTGAGCCAATTAAAACGTATGGCGCGCGCACTTAACTTGCGCTATGACAAACAACTAGATGCCGTGGTGCTGCCCGATTCTACCGCCAAAGCCCAGTTTTTTAAGCACGGGCTGCACCAATTTACCCACGTGCTGACTTGGCGCGAACCCGGCTATTTCATCCGCGTGTGTGAAGACCAGGTGTTTAGCTCCCCCTTGGATAAAACGCCGCTGTTGGCCTGCACATTAACCGCAGCGGAACTGACCAAAAACCAGTTTGTACCCTTTGTGCTGGCACCGCGCACGACCGAGCCGATTTCTTCTAATTTGCCTATTGACCTGGCCGCGCGCTACACGCTCAGCGCGCCGCCCGGATACACACTGCCGCCGCAAGTAACCGGGTTTCTAAAAACCGTCCCCAAATGCTATTTGGAAGCAACCCCTACTGCGCTAATTTACCACGAATTTAGTACCGCAGCAGTAGCCCAAATCCAGCCGTTGCGCTTTCGCGCCGGACAGCTGCTGCAAGCCCTCATGCAAAAACCGCAACCCGCCGAGCAGCCCACACCCGCCGCACAACCTACGGCCACCGCGCCCGCCGCGTTGACCGAAACCGAACTGCAAGCCCAAATTTTACTCAAGCTGCAAACCGCCACCCACCGTTCTGCCCCCACAGCCTCCCCGGTGCGCTATGTGTACGGCCTTGTGATGTTGGTGTTGCTGGGCGGGCTGCTGGCAGCCGCGTGGTATATCCTGCATTACCAAGCCGGGTTCTAGGTCCAAATAACCCCTTGTTCTAGGCCCAATGGGCCTTGTTTTTGCGTCCTTTTTTTACCATACTAAGAGTATGAAAATACTTGTTACGATTTTTTGCATGTTTCTGCTCAGCAGCACCCTTACGGCTCAAACACCCGCCCCTAAAAAGCGCGACAGCCTTGCCAGCGTGCTGCAACGCCAAATTGATGAAGAACGGAAAAGCCGCTTGAAATCTTACTACGACGATGAAGAAACCGCACAGCTGTGTGAAAACTGGAATTCGTGCGCGCACTGGGCGTTTGATAACTACTGCAAAGACCAAAGTTTCAAAATTACCCACGTTAAGCTGCATACAGCTTACCGGGTAAACCGTCACAGTGCCGGCAAACGGACTACCTTACAAGTAGAAGCCAAACGGCACGACCAAATCATCCGGGTAATCTTCTTAACGCCTACCTATACCCGGGGAAAACCTGCTTTCCGCTACGTGAAAAAATTTCCCACCCGCTAAGCCCCCAGATTTACTTTCTGTACGGGGACGGAATATGTTACAATAGTTTTATGATCGCGTATTTAACCGGAACCGTTTTAGAGGCCCGCGAGGAAAGCGCCGTACTCGTTTGCGGCGGCGTGGGGTATGAAATCAATATTCCCTCCTCCCAGTCGGCCGAGCTGGTACAGGGCGCGCAGGCGTCGTTTTACGTAGCGGAGTCTATTTCCCCCTATGACGGCACGGTGCTGTACGGTTTTGCCCACAAAGAGGACAAAGAACTGTGGTACCTGTTCAAAACCGCTATTCCCAATACCGGCCCCAAGAAAGCGATGGAATATCTTAACAAAGCGCTTCGCTCGGTGGCGGATTTCCACCAGGCTATTGTCACGCGCGACCCGAAAATTTTAACCGGTATTTTCGGCTTTACGGCCAAAACGGCGGAAAAACTGATTACATCGCTAAAAGATAAAATGGACGGTGTGTCTATCCAAGGGGAAACCAAAATTAAAGTAGCCGGGGAAGTGCCCTATATGGCCGGCGTGTTGGAAGCCCTTACAGCGCTGGGGTATTCGCCCAGCGAATCGCGCCGGGCGCTGGAAAAACTGCACGCCCAAGGCGTAAAACCGACGGAAAAACTGGAAAATATTGTTAAAGAGGCCCTGCGGGTGTTAACCAAATGAGCAACCAAAACGAAATTTTAAATGTAACCCAACTGCAAGACGAATCCGCCGGGCTGGAAGCTGCGCTGCGGCCTACCACTTTGGACGAATTTGTCGGCCAGGAAAAACTCAAAGAAAATTTACGCATTTTTATTGCGGCGGCTAAAACCCGCCAAGAAGCACTAGACCACTGTTTGTTCTACGCGCCGCCCGGCCTGGGAAAAACCACGCTGGCCAACATTTTAGCCAAAGAATTGGGCGTAAACATAAAAGTAACCTCCGGTCCTGTGTTGGCTCGCCCCGGCGATTTGGCCGCTATGCTCACGACCGAATTGGCCGAAGGGGACATCTTGTTTATTGACGAAATCCACCGCTTAAACCCCGCTGTGGAAGAAGCACTCTACCCGGCCATGGAGGATTTTACGTTCTTTATTAACACGGGTAAAGGTGCGGGTTCTACTACCCTCAAACTGGCGGTACCGCACTTTACACTGGTGGGGGCTACCACGCGCTCGGGTTTACTTACCGGGCCGCTACGCGACCGGTTTGGCATTGTGTTTAATTTGGGCTTTTATGAAGTACCCGAAATTACCGATATTTTGGCACGCTCGGCACGACTCTTAAACATTGAGGCCGACCGCGAAGGGCTCACCGAACTGGCTAAACGCTCCCGCGGCACACCGCGTATTGCCAACCGCCTCTTGCGCCGCGCGCGCGACTTTGCCCAAGTAAAAGGGCAAGGGGTCATCACGCACGAAATTGCTACTACGGCCATGGACTCTTTAGACATTGACAGCGAAGGGTTGGACAGTGTGGATAAGCGCATTTTGGAAGCCTTAATTGACCGTTTTTCGGGCGGCCCAGTGGGAGTGGATAACTTGGCCATTGCGGTCAGTGAATCGGTGGATACCTTAACCGATGTGATTGAGCCGTTCCTCATTAAAGCCGGGTTTATTGCCCGCACCCCGCGCGGCCGCGTAGCCACGCGCAAAGCCTACGAACACATGGGCCGCAAAATTGCCCAGGAACTGCTGTTTTAGCCTATGAGATCTTCCGCACGGACAGGGATACTGCTTAGCCTGGCCCTATTTGCCGGGGCATGCGCCGTGCCTTCCGCGCGGGTAACTTCCGCTGCACCTTCGGCAAGCAAGCCGGCAACGGCCCGCACGCCGCTGGAAGCTCCGTCCGTATTGGCGGAAGACAGCACACCGGCACCGGCTAAAAAACCCGCGGCAGCCGATAAGACCGTGCGTGTGTTAATTGCGGAAAACAGCAAGTCCGCCTATATTAAACACTCCGGGCGTGTGAATGTGTACACACAAGATTTATCCAAGAAATACAAAATTTCCCAGGCGGGTACTTTATCCGTCAAAACCCATAAAAACAACCAGGTGCAAGCCGGCACGCTCATTGCCACGCAGCCCATTATCGTGCAGCCTGTGGGCGGCACTACCCTGGAAATTGACAAAGTAACCTACACGGGTACGCTGCATATTTTGCCCGGCAAAGGCACGTTTAACATTGTGGAATATACCCCGCTGGAAGCATACTTATACGGCGTGCTTCCCTACGAAATGCACCCCACCTGGGCCCCGGAGGCGCTTAAAGCCCAAGCGGTGGCCGCGCGCACTTACACACTTAAATCCATTGAAAAAAAAGCCAATGAACCCTTTGACTTATACGCCGACGTACGCAGCCAAATGTATAAGGGCAGTGCCCAAGTGCAAGAATCCGTGCGCAAAGCGGTGGACCAAACGCGCGGGCAAGTGCTGGCCTAT
>CAMVRX010000082.1 GCA_947170005.1 uncultured Elusimicrobium sp. | reverse complement strand
AACTATGCGCACTATGGGCTGGGGGCCGAGGCTTCCCTTTCTGTGCGATTTTAACCCGCGCCTTAACAGTTTTCACATTTGGGCTATCTAAAGCCGAACTCGCTCGCGTACTTGCAACGCAGCCGCGTTGTCTGGCGGACGTACACCACGCTCAACTTACGGCTTTACCTAGCCTCAAATCTGAAAACAGGAGTAAACTTCCTTTCTCTACACGCTCGAATAAAATCAGTCTACTAAATATTTTACCCGGTGATGTTGCGAAGGACATTTAATTCTTTCCCTAGTGCCTTTTAGTCTTCCCTCCGTGTGGGGAAGTAGCGCCGTAGGCGGGAAGGAGAGCTGTCTATAAAGCAACCTCTTTGGAGAGGATGCCGGTAGGAAAAGGGGTATCAATATCGTTGTACTTGCGCGGCGCTACTTATAATAAATACTCTTTTTGACTTCGTCGGCTTTTTCTTTGCCCAGCAATTTCTCTACAATGGCAAAGCCAAAGTCGATGCTCGCCGCCGCGGATTGGCCTGTGATCAAATTGCCGTCCACGGCTACATACTGTCCTGTAAAACGGCCGCCAAAGTCTTCGTTCATCGCTGTAAAGCACGTATAGGTCCGGCCTTTTAAATAGCCGGCGCGGCCCAAAATGGTGGGGCTGGCGCAAATGGCAGCTACGACTTTGCCGTTTTCCATAAACGATTTAAGCACCGTGCGCAGGCCGATGCTTTTTTCCAGCACTTTGTACTGCGGCCCGCCGGGCAGCACCAGGGCATCATAGTCGGGTGCACGCAGCGTATCAAACGGCCACAGCCCGCTGCACGTGAGTCCAAAGCGGCCCCGGGCGTGCGTACCCTCCAGCGAAAACACATCCACTGCCAGTCCGGCACGGCGCAAAATGGCAAAGGTGGCCACTGCCTCGGCCTCTTCAAATCCGTCCGCCACAATTAAACAAACTTTTTTCATTTCGCCTCCTTTGCCGCGGCTTGAAGCACGGCTGCTTTGTCGGTTTTTTCCCACGGCAGTTCCTTGCGGCCAAAGTGCCCAAACGCAGCGGTTTGGGTGTAAATAGGAGTGCGAAGCTTGAAGTGTTCAATGATACCGCGCGGAGTAAGCGGGAAAATTTTACGCGCCATTTGTGCGAGTTTTTCGTCGGGCAGCACTCCGGTGCCGTCTGTATCTACGTAAAAGCCGACGGGCTCGTCCTTGCCGATGGCGTAGGCCAGCTGCACCGTGCATTCACGCGCAAGCCGGGCCGCTACGATATTTTTAGCAATGTAGCGCGCCATATACGCGGCCGAGCGGTCCACCTTGGTTGGATCCTTGCCCGAGAAGGCACCGCCTCCGTGTGGGCAGCGTCCGCCGTAGGTGTCTACGATAATTTTGCGCCCGGTAAGCCCCGTGTCGGACTGCGGGCCGCCAATGACAAATTTGCCTGTGGGGTTGATGTAAATTTTGGTGTTTTTATCCATCCACTTGCCCAACACCGGGGTAATAACGGCGGCGGTGAGTTCGCGCTTGGATTTTTCAGTAATTTTCTCACCGGATTTATCCAAAATCGCCTCGGTATGTTGGGTGGATAAAACGACTGTGTCCACGCGCAGCGGGCGGCCGTTTTTGTACTCCACCGTCACTTGGGACTTGGCGTCCGGCCCTAGGTACGGCAGCTTTTTAGAACGGCGCACGATGTCTAATTTCTTTAAAATGTTGTGCGACAGGACCAGCGAGAGCGGCATATATTCGGGCGTTTCGTCCACGGCAAAGCCCACCATGAGTCCCTGGTCCCCCGCGCCGCCGACGTCCACGCCTTGGCTGATATCGGGCGATTGCTTGCCGATGACGTTGACCACCGCGCACGTTTTGTAGTTAAACCCCCATTGGGCCTGGTCGTAGCCAATGTCTTTAATCACATTGCGTGCAATTTGCTCCACGTCCACCCAGGTGCGGGTGGTAATTTCGCCGCCGATTATCACCAGCCCGCGCGTGATGTAAGTTTCGCACGCCACGCGGGCGGTTTTGTCTTTGGCTAAAATAGCATCCAGCACGGCATCGGAAATTTGGTCGCACACTTTATCGGGGTGGCCGGCGGAGACGGATTCGGATGTAAAAAAGCAAGTTCCTTGTTTAATCATAGGGTTACTCCCAGCAAAATTTGAGGGTTTTTATATTATACTTTATTTGCCACCCCGGCTGCCTCTTTACCGGGGAACATTACCGGGTAAAATAGAAGATAAGATGATTTTTCAAAACCCAGGGCAATTTGGCGGGCAAATTGTTGCCCGGAGAACGGACAGAGCGGAAAAGACTTTACGTCTTTGAAGCTCTGCCGTTGCAAAGCAACATCACCGGGAAGTTGTTAGAACGGGCTCATCGGGGGTTAGCGGCAATAGGTCTTGCCCATAGGCAAAATCAAACACCACCCCGGCCATAAATTTAAGTTGATTATAAAAATCCTTTTCCCGAATGAACTCGTCGGCGGCGTGGGCAGAATTGCTATCCAGTGGATCCATTTCCGGCCCCAAGCCGTAGGTAATCACACCCAGTTTACGCAAAAACTCATTATCGCCCGACGCTGGGCTCAGCCCCGGCACGGTAATCGCCCCGGGCACTAACTTGCCCGCCGTATGCTCAATAGAAGCAAACAGCGCGTCTGTGCCGTCCATCGGCGCTGGGCCGGGGGTTTGTGGGCGTTCCACCACTTCTAACAAAATATTTTCATCCTCTTGAAACAACGCTTGTAGTTGGGCAAAAAATGCATCCGGGTCGGTTCCGGGCAGCAGGCGCACGTTGAGCAGCGCACTGGCCGCCGCGCCGATCGTACCGGGGTCCGCCGGGGAAGAAACTTGCGTAGGGGTCAGGGTATCTTTGAGCTGGGTTTTAAAAAACGGGTCGCGCGCCAGGAGCTCAGCCGCGGTTTGGCGGTTTTGCGGATTGTCGCTGGTAAGCAGCATTTGCAGCGTAGTTTGACCGTCCTCATCTTGCAAGGGCAAAATAGCTTGCAACAGCCTGCGTGCCGGGGCCGTTACCCGGGCGGGCGGGTCAAAGTTTTCCAGCTTGGCCAGGGCTTGGGATAAGTGGTACACCGCGTTATTTTCCTGGGGCATGGATGAGTGGCCCTCCTGGCCCAGCGCCGTAATTTTAATATCCATATACTGCTTGGTGGCGGCTTCGGCAAAGACGATATCGGTGCCGTTTTCGTCCTTAATAATGCCGCCCCCTTCACTTAGCGCATACCCGGGGGCGATGCGTGGCCAGTGCGTGTTGCCCAGCCATAAAAGCCCGGGCTCGCTGCCGGTTTCTTCGCCGGAGGTGGCCAGGAAAATAATATCGCGCACGGGTTTTTGCTCTTGCTGGGCAAGCCACATAAACAGTGCTAAATGCGCGGCCGTGTAATTTTTGGCATCGGTGGTGCCCAAGCCATAAATCTTGCCGTCTTTGAATGTGGCTTTAAAGGGGGGAACGCTCCAGCCTTCTTGCGGGTTGGCGGTGTCTAAATGGGAAATCAGCAGCAGCGGTTTTTGCGTGGGGTCCGTCCCTTTGAGGCGGGCCATCAGGTTGGCGCGGCCGGGCCGGGGGATGAAAATATCCCAGTCTATTTGGGCATCATTTAATTGTTTGTACAGGTAGCGCGCGGCGGAAATCTCGTCGGGGTTAGCGGCGCAAGTGTCTATTTCCACCAGGCGCATTAGATGTTCCCGGGCGGAGGCATTGAGTTCTTGCCAAGCATCGGTTGACTGTGCGTATAATCCCGGCGCCAGCAAGAACCACAACACACCCATCCACGACCGTTTAAGGTTCATAGGTAAATAAAATTTTAGCTCCCGGTACTACGTGGTGTTTGGCCGCCGTTTTGGCCGCCAGTTCCAACACGTATTGCCCGTACCCCGGCACGTAGGCTACGTCATCGTCGGGTGTGTAGAGATAGGAGTGGGGTACTTCGGACACGGCGTCGGTGACGGTGTGGGTGGAATCAATAAACACCATATCTAGGTCAATGAGTGTATTTTTCATCCAAAACACTTGCCCTTGTTCTTGCTCAAAGATAAAAAGCATCCCCTCGTTTTCCGGCAAGTGTTTGATATACATCAGCCCGCGCTTTTGTTTAGCCGGGGTGTCGGCCACGCGGGCCTGCACCACAAACCCGTCAGGCAACGTGACCGGGATGGTTTGATACGTTTGGCACGCGCACGTGTTCAGCGCTAGTAGCAGCAAAGCAAAGTATTTTTTCATACCTATAGTATAGCAAATATCCGGGGCCGTATGAGCCGGATAGAAATTGCTATAATATGGGTATGACGTTGCCCGTTTTACAGGTAGAAGATTTACATCTTTCGTTTCAAACCGAACAAGG
>CAMVRX010000081.1 GCA_947170005.1 uncultured Elusimicrobium sp. | reverse complement strand
GGATTGCCGCTTGCCTTCTTAATTTCCCGCCGCACGAAGGCCCAATTTAGTATAATAGGCGTATGAGGACCATACGCCTATTTTGCTGCTTGCTGGCTGCCGCCGCGTTGGGGGCTTGTACCTATCACAACAAATTACCCCGCGATATTTTTGCGGCCCCGGCAGCCGAACCCTTAGTGCCCCAAACCGTTTTGTTGGCATCCGATAAAATTGCCCAAAAGAAATTTGTATTTAAAGATTATCACTCCCAAAACTCGGTCCATTCCTACAAAATAGACCTGGCCGACGGCTCCCTGGCGGCCGCTGCCGAGGCCCTGGGCACCTTATTTGAAACGGTAGAGGTCAATCCTTCTAAGTACGCCGATCAATATGACTACGTGGCCGAGCTTGCCTACACCATCGGCAATACCAAGACCGACAGTTTGGAAAGTTACTCCTGGTTTGGCGGCCAGCCGCCTGTGTTGGAAACCCGCGTGATGATTTATTTGTATGATGCCCATACGGGGCAGCTTATCTTTTCGCTGTTTGCTTCGCGCCAAAACCGCGTAGAAATGACGGACGGTACCGCCGTAGCACAACGGGTGGAAAATAAAGGCTCCACGCTATTGCTGCCGGTAACGGGGCCTGTATATACGCAGCAATTTGGGGACAATTTGCGCTATACACTCTCGCGTGATTTAGTCCAATGTTTAAGCGAAATCGCCCAAACACTCCAGCAAAACCGGGCGCGGTTTGAACCGGCCGCCCAAAATAATGTACAATAGAGGTATAAGTTTTTAACGAGGTTTGTATGAAAAAAACAACTGCTAAAAAACATACGGCCAAAGCCGCCAAAACGACGAAAAAAGCCGTCAAAGAATCCCCGATTTTAAAAGATGTCAAGCAACTCTATGCGTTTATGCAAGACAATCAGTTAGATACCATTGAATATGACCAAAAAGGCCTGTATTTGCGCCTGGTAAAAGCCAAGCCGGCCATGGTCCCCGTCCCGGTCAATGTGGGGGGGAGTGTAAGCGCTTCCAACGGGGGCACGTTTACCCCGGCCCAAGAGCAGTACAAAGAGGTAATGAAATCGGCCTTAACGGGTATTTTCTTCCGCGGTTCTACGCCCAGTGCCCCGCCGTTTGTCAAAGAAGGGGCGCAAGTAGCCAAGGGCGACGTAATTTGCCTGATTGAAGCGATGAAAGTATTTAACGAAGTCCGCGCCGATTTCCCGTGTGTCATTAAAAAGGTACTCGTGGAAAACGGCAAGCCGGTTAAACAAGGCGATGCGCTCTTTGCCATTGAACGGGTGTAACTATGAATCCTTTGCAAGATAACATCAACGATGCCGTCAAACAAATGTCGGACTATTTAACCGCCAACAAAAAAGCCACCGCCTGGCAGTTAAAAGTGATGTTCCGGCTGTCCAGCTCGGTGCTATATTTGGCCTTAGGTACGCTCTTGGCCGAGAAAAAAATTACCCTAGAGGCCGACGGGATTGACTACAACATTACTTGGGGTGCCGAGGCCGTAGAAAAACAAGCGGCCGAAAACGCAAACCCGTTCCAACCTAACTAGTGCTTGCCGCACGGGCTTCCTGTATTAATTATCTAATAAATGTCCCCAGCTTTACGCTGGGGGTTTATTTGTAGAAAACAGTTTTAAAAATCACAATTTATAGGCATCTGCATATTTTGTTTTAGTTCCCATGCTAGAACAAATCTTTTGACCCCAATTTGAGTTATGTGACACTTTACAATATAATCCTCTTAACTCTGCATTAGTAGGTACATGATCTAATCCAAAGGAAATCTGTAAATCTCTTTTTTCCTCGCACAGAATAATTTCCGTATTAAAAGCAGGACAATAATTAATACGTATGACTCCCCGTGCGTCATTATCAAAAACAAAATCGTTTCCACAGGAAAACCAATTATGTTGTTCATCTTCTATTTCAGTTAAGGGAGAACATTCACTTGGCAATTGTATGTCCAAATTTTCTACATCTTTTGTGTAACTGCCGCTATTTAAATAGTATACTTCCTGGGCTTGTGCTATACTTTTCCCCAAAGCTAACATGCTTGACACACGACTTTTAGCTACCGCTTTTTGGTATTGCGGCACGGCGACCGCCGCTAAAATGCCGATGATGAGCACCACGACCAAAAGTTCAATGAGGGTAAAGCCTGTTTGACACCCCCTCATCCGGCCTTCGGCCACCTTCTCCCTCCAGGGGCGAAGAAAATTTTGTTGAAACTTGATATCTTCTTTTGAGCAAAAACAGCCCTTAAAACAATATTCTTTCATGGTACGTACTCCTGTATTTATATAGGTCCTACCGTTAAAATTTACCAAAAAAAAAAAACGCGTCAAGGGTTTTCCAAACCTCGGCGACAGTAATCAATAAAAAATGTCAAAAAAATTGCCCCCTGTTCATAACAGGGGGCAAAAAGCGGATTAAAGCCGCAAGCCGCTCACCCGCGGATGGAGCGGATGTTGCGCGCATCACGCTGCATGAGTTGGTTTAATTTCTTTTCTTGCTCGCGCAGTACGCGGGATTGCACATTCAAATATTTTTGCGCGGTAGTACTTTGGGCAGCGGTTGCTTCCAACAGCTCTTCCGCATTCGCCACAATAACAGCCGCTTCGGCCTGTGTTTCTGGGCCAAACATCATACCAATATCGTCCACCGCTTTTTGGTTGGACTGGCGCGCTACAGCCAATGCCCGCTCAATCATCAAGCGCTCTTTTTGAGGGGCTCTCGTATTTATTTTTTGCGGTCGGGGATGCTCATCTTCCATGGTAATCTTCATAAATTGGGCCGAGTAATCTTGCGTAAGGCGGGGGGTATTTTCCGTTTTACGTTTGTGGGAGGCTGAGGCCGTCTTCGGGTGGCGGTTGACGCCTTTGGCAGAACGGGCCGCCGGAGTTCTTTGGGCTTGCGTTATCGGCCTGCGCAGGGACTGCTGCTTGGAACCCGCTTGAACCGGGGCCGGCACGGCTGGCTCTTCTTGAGCCTCTAAGGGGGGTTGTTCCTCTTGCGGCAACACGGGCTGTTGTTCCGGTTGTTCTTCTGTGGGGGCGGACAACTCCAGCGGGGCTTGTTGCGGCATCCTTTTTTGCATAATTTTCATCATCTGCTGCGCCCAAAACAGTTGTATCTGCGCATCCTGCTCAGGCGAAGTGCAGGCCCACAAACCGCTGGCTACCAGTAGTAATCCCACATATTTTTTCATAAAATTCCTCTATCAAGCACTATAACAAATTTAGCTGAGCCCATACAATTTTTTTGTTTGCGCGGTAGTGAGCTGTGCCAATTTATCGAGCGGCACCTCCAAATAATCGGCCACAAATTGGGCAATTTGCGCAATGTTGGAAGGATCGTTGCGGGTGCCGCGTTTGCCCTGCGGGGCCAAGTAGGGGCAATCCGTCTCCAAAATAATTTTATCCGCCCCGGCTTTTTTGACTGCTTCGCGGATATATTCATTTTTCTTATACGTAAAACAGCCGTTGATACCCAACAGCATTCCCCGGTCTAGCGCTTGTTTGGCTTCTTCGTAGCGCGCACAAAAACAATGCAATACCCCGCTGTACGGGCGGGAAGTGTGTTGTTGCCACTCCCGGTCCAGGGCGGCAAAACAATCCGCATACGCCGCATAATCTTCGCCTTCGCGCCGCACATGCAGCACCAGCGGTTTTTGCACCTGGTCGGCACAGGCAATCATCTGCACAAACAAGGCCTGCTGCTGCTCCTTGGATGAAACATCCAGGCACGTATAATCTAACCCCACTTCGCCCACAGCACCCACCCGCTTATCTTGCAACAGTTGTTGGTAGACGGGCAACAGCTGCGGTGTAAAGAGGGGGGCATATTCGGGGTGAACGCCGATAACAGCGCTTACCAACTGCGGGTAATGCGTGGCCAAATCCAACGCCGGCTGCCACTCTTGCGGGGCGCAGCCGATTTCAACGCTTTTAATAATGTTTGCGGCCGGTAATACCCGGGTTAATAAATCTTCCCGGTCCGCCTCAAAGGCAGGGTCTAATAAATGTGCGTGGGAATCGATCCACTCCATAGCTCAGTCCCACTTAGGCCGCAGCTGCTTGATGGCTTTTTTCACTTCGGGTTTTAATTTGGGGTCCACCAAGTCAATAAACAACTTGCCGTCCAAATGGTCCACCTCGTGCTGAAAGGCCTTGGCCAGCAGCCCGCGCACCCGTTTGACTTGTTCCTGGCCGTTTTCATCCGTGTAGCGCACGGTAATATCGCTAAAACGCTTCACTTCCGCCCACAGCCCGGGCAACGACAAACACCCTTCTTCTTCTATCTTTTCACTCCGTTTGGATAACACGACCGGGCTAATGCGTACGTAGCGGG
>CAMVRX010000080.1 GCA_947170005.1 uncultured Elusimicrobium sp. | reverse complement strand
GATTACACAACTTTAAATATGGGGATACTTCCCCCCTGGAGGGGGAAGATGTCCGCCAGGACAAAAGAGGGGGTATCCAATACGCCTTTTTTAATACCCCCTCTCCCGGCCTTCGGCCACCCTCTCCCTCCGGGGGCGAGGAAAACAGCCTGCGGTTTTACGCTCATTGAATTGTTGGTGGTAGTATTGATTATCGGTATTTTGGCGGCGGTGGCTGTGCCGCAGTACCAAAAAGCCGTAGATAAAGCTAAATTAACACAAGCTATTAGCTTAGCGGATAGCATCCGTAAAGCACAAGAAGTGTTTTATCTAGCAAATGGCTATTACGCCGGGAAATTGACCGACTTAGATATAGATATTTCCAATACAGTCTGTTGGCTACACGGCTCAACGGGAGCAAACCGTTTATATTGTCCTCAATTTGATCTAAATAATTCGGTCATTGATCAAAAAACCGGGGAAGGACTTGTGGTCATATATTTCTGCCCTTCTATTACTTCAGCAACGGATGAGGAAAATGAGTGCCAAACTCAAGCAGAAGGGACTCTCAAGTGGACCTTGGCACATTTTAGCACTACTAACAGAGGTAAAATAAAGTGTACTTCCACTACTTCCCGCGGCAAAGCGCTTTGCACCATGATACAAACCGACGAATAAATTTTAAGGTCCCCAAACGGGGGCCTTACTTATTAGAAGTTCAGCTGCGTAGAATGTTCGCACGTACACGTGCGCGTGTCCACCGGGATTTGCTCTATCATCTTAAAAAGCAACGCTTTTAGTTTCTCAATGTTACTGTTAAATACTTTTAGAACTTGCTCGTGCGAAACAGGCGGCATATCACCCACCAGCCCGGCGTCATAATCGGTAATCAGCGAAATATTCAAGGGGCACATATTGAGCTCCTTGGCCAGGTAGGCCTCGGGGAATGCGGTCATGTTAATTACGTGCCAGCCCTGGCGCGTAAAGAAAGCCGACTCGGCCTTGGTGGAAAAGCGCGGCCCGTTAATCACCACCACCGTCCCGCCGTTATGCACGGGGATGTGTAAATCTTGCGCGGTTTTAACGGCCAGCGCGCGCAGCTGTGGGCAATACGTTTGCGCCGGCGAGGGATGCTGCACGGCCTTGCCTTCAAAGACGGATACATTTTCAAAAAATGTACTTTTGCGCCCGTCGGTCCAGTCCACAAATTGGTCGCAGATGACAAAGTGCCCGGGCTGTATTTCTTTTTGTAAACTGCCCGCCGCGCACGGGGATATGACACGCTTGCAGCCTAAGCGTTTCATCGCCCACACGTTGGCACGGTAGTTGACCTGATGGGGCGGGATGGAGTGGTCGCGCCGGTGGCGCGGCATAAACGCCACTTTGTGCGCGCCAATGGTGCCGATGAACACGCTGTCGCTCGTTTCGCCGTAGGGCGTGTAGATTTTGACCTCTTCAATATCTTGTAAAAAACTGTAAAAGCCCGAACCGCCAAATACGCCGATGTCTGCTTGATTTAAAATTTCCATAACGCGCCTCCTTTTAGGTAGTGTAGCACATTTTAGCGGCGTGCAAACATATTTTTTGCTATACTATAACTAACTTTTGCAGGAGGTGTGTGCATAATTAAATAACACAAAAATTTTATCTGTTTTTGGAAGCGTTTAAGAAACGTAGAACTTTGGGCAATCCCAAAGCCTTACCAATCCAAAAGCAGCCTTATGAGGTTTCTTTGGGCGGCCGCCTAAAGAAACCGAATGTTTCTCGCTTTGCGGCGGGGAATTACGGCTGTTATATTGGATTTCTTGGTAAGGGTCCGGTGTAGCAGCCGTTTTGCATGCACCGGCCTCTGCCAATAGAAACAATAAAAAGGACAAAAATTATGGAAAAGAAAAACACCCGGCGGGGTTTTACGCTAATTGAATTGTTGGTGGTAGTATTGATTATCGGTATTTTGGCGGCGGTGGCTGTACCGCAGTATCAAAAAGCAGTGGTAAAAAGTCGTTTTGCAGAAGCTATGGTTAATTTAAAATCCATCGGGCAAGCAGATAAAGCATGTCAATTACACAAAGGCACCACTTGTGATTTTGATGATTTAGATATATTACCCGGTGGAACGAAGGAAGATAGAACGCACATACATACCCCATACTTTGTTTTTTACCCAAGCGATATAGGGTATTCGGGTGGAATTGCTGCATACGCACAATATAAACCTGAATCCATATGTGTTTGCTATATGGATAACGGCAAGTTTTCGCTAGCCACAACCGATGGCTGTATGGGAGAGGATCCTTCGTTTAATTACGAAGAATTACTAAATATAACGGACGATGGAAGCTGTCACTGTTGCTAATCCGCACCAGGAACTCTTTACCCCGCGGTAATGCGGATGTGTTTCCACTTGCCGCGGGCAAAACGCCATACCATTAGCACGGCCGTAAGCCACGCGTAAAACGTCAGCCACCCCCACACCCAACTAACAGACGCGTGGAGTTGGTACACCAGCACCCACGTGCCCGGTATTAAAAGCCCCCACGCGCAGCCCATCATCACGCGCATAAAAAACTGTGTGTCGCCCGCCCCGCGCAACGTAGCCCCAAAAATCAAATACGTAGCGTCGCCCAGTACAAAAATGCTAACGAGCTTCATTAAAGGCCACGTGGCGGCGGCAAGTTGCGCACCGTTAGCCGTTCCCGCCGGAATGAACAAGTGCAAAAATAGCGGCGCACCGAAGAAAAATAATCCCGCAATCCCCCCCGCGTACGCGTAACCCAACTTGCACGCGTTTTTGACCACTTGCCCACTTACGTCAGGGCGGTTTAAACCTTGGTATTTACTTACTAGAATTTGAATCCCCGTGCCGAGCCCCAAAATAACCATAAACACCACGGGTTGCATACTCATTACGATATTGCTGGCTTGCAAAGAAATTTCGTCAATGTTCCCCACCATAAACGTAAACAACGTAAATGAAATTACGTCCATTAAAATGCCAAATCCGTTGGGTAACCCAAAGCGCACCATACGCGTGAAAATAGGTTTGTAAAAACCGGCTAAGCGGAAAATTTTGAACGTGCGGCGGTTTTGCTGCGTACATAAAAGCGCGACGTAAATACCCGTCATACACACCGCACCCAAAATAGTCGCCCACGCCGCGCCTTTAATGCCAAAGGCGGGCAGGCCGAATTTGCCGAAAATCAAGATATAGTCCAACACTAAATTAACCGCGTTGCCCACTATCGCCACATACATAGGGATTTTGGTCTGCCCGCGGCCGCTGAAAAAACTGCTCAGCGCACAATTTAAAATAGCAATCCCGCTACATACATTGAGGATTGTAAAATAGGTAAGTTCCAAGGTGCGTACGTCCGGAGCGTGGTCAAAGGCGTTAATAAGTACCCGACCAACCGGCGTAAGCGCCGCTAATATTACCGACGACAGCCCCGCTAAAAGCACCCCTTGCCACAAGGAAAGCGTCACACACGCGCGTTTTTTGCGCGCGTTAAACTGCGCAATAAAAACGCCGGTATAATTGGCAAGTCCCACAAACAACGCCCCAAACATCATGGCCAGCATCCCGCCCGGCACACACGCCGCCAGTGCATCCGGCGAGTGCCACGCCAAAAACATCCGGTCGGCAAATTGCATAATGACCTGCGCCGCCATAGTAATAATCAGCGGATAGGACAAGAGCCACAGCTCGCTAAGAGAGGTTTGGACGCCGCGTTTTCCCATAAAAATCACAAAAAAAGAGCCCCGGGTTAGCGGGGCCCCAAACAAGTCTTCAAAAATTACAGTTTGACGACTTTTACGGCTTTCGGGCCTTTTTCGGATTCGACTACTTCGAATTCTACTTCTTGGCCTTCAGCTAGGGTTTTGAAACCGTCGCCCTGAATTTCTTGATAGTGAACAAAGAGATCTTTAGAACCATCTTCGGGGGTTACGAAACCGTAACCTTTTTGGTCGTTAAACCATTTTACTTTTCCTTTAGGCATTTACTTTTACTTCCTCACTTATTTATATCAGGTACTTAAACTTAATAAGTACCTATCATTACTATACAATAAATGTAAAAAAAATTGCAAGTGTTTTTTTAAGTATAATAAAACTATGCAAATCATAGAAGCGGTGCCCAACATCAGCGAGGCCCAAAACACACAAAATTTAGCACGCATAGTAAGCGGTGTGCGCGCCGCACTGGGGCGCGCGAAACTGTTGCACGTGGACCCTAACCCCGATGCCAACCGCACCGTGCTCACGCTGGCCGGGGAACCGGCAGATGTAGTGGCCGCGTGTTTTGCGTTGTTTGCTTTGTGCGCTAAACAGATAGATATGCGCAACCACCGTGGCGCGCACCCGCGCTTGGGCGCGGTGGATGTGTGCCCGCTGGTGCCCATCCGCGAAATCAGCTTGGAAGAAACCGCCCGGTTGGCAGACAACTTGGCCCGGCAAGCAGCCCGCGAATTGTAGATTCCCGTGTATGT
>CAMVRX010000079.1 GCA_947170005.1 uncultured Elusimicrobium sp. | reverse complement strand
CCATGCGCGTGCCCGCGGTCTGCTACGACGTGGATGGCATTAGCGAAGTGGTTACCAACAACAAAACCGGGTTTTTGGTGCCGCCCAGCGACATTAACACCTTTGCCGAAAAACTAAAAGTGCTGCTGCGCCACAGGCAGCTTGCGCAACGCTTTGAAGCCCATATTGACCGGCGCGACTTTGCCGAATTTACCGTTGAAATTATGGTCAAAAAGCAAGAGCGCCTGTACCGCAGCTTGGTGCCGCCCACCAAAAAACAAGGCGGGCGCAAGCGGTTTTTCCACCGGAAAAAACGCGCTTATAAAACTATCACACCGGGAGTAAAATAATGGACTACGCAATCAGCGAACTGGAACAGCAAGTGCTGCGCGCCACGCGCGAACTGGCCCAACAAAAATTAAAACCCCTGCGCGCCGAAATGGACGCGAAGGAAACCTTTTCCCACGAAATGTACGAGGCTTACCGCCAAGCCGGCATGTTTGGGCTGTGGCTGCCTAAACAGTACGGCGGTTTAGGCGGGGGGATTACCTGCCTGGCCCTGGCCTTTGAGGAGCTTTCCCGCGTGTGTGCGGGCCTGGCCCTTACGCCGGGGACGTCGGCGCTGGGGGCGATCCCTATGTTTTTGGCCGCCACCAAAGAGCAGCGCGAGCGCTGGTGCCCCGACCTGGCTAGCGGCAAGAAACTGTGGGCGTTTGCACTGACCGAGGCCGAAGCCGGCTCGGACGCAACCGCCTTAAAAACCACCGCCCTTAAGGACGGCGACTATTATGTAGTCAACGGCGCCAAGCACTTTATTTCCACCGGCAAAGAAGCCGATTTTTACACCGTGGCCGTCAACACCAACCCGGCGCGCGGGGCACGCGGGATTTCGCTCTTGGTCATTGAAAAGGGGACACCCGGCTTTCGTTTTGGCAAGAAAGAGTCCAAAATGGGCATCCGCACCAACCCCACCTATGAGCTGATTTTTGAAAACGTGCGCGTGCCAAAAGAAAATTTACTGGGCAGCGAAGGGCGCGGGCTGCTCTACTTGCAAGAAACTCTGGATTATTCCCGCCCCGGCGTAGCCGCGCAGGCGGTGGGCATTGCGCAAGGCGCGCTGGACGAAACCATCCCCTATTTACGCACGCGCCAACAATTCGGGCAGCCGATTATCACGTTCCAGGCACTCGGGCACAAAGTGGCCGAGCTGGCTACCAAAACCGAAGTGGGCCGGGCGTTTGTGTATCAGTTAACGCACCGCATGGATGAGGAGTTTCTGCCCGCTGTGCAAAACGCACTGGCCAACGGTACCCCCGTGCACGACGAGCTTAAAAAACGAAAAGCCCAACGCTGGACCAAGTACAGCGCGCAAGCCAAGCTGTTCTGCTCCAACGTGGCGATGGAAGTAACCGACGAGTGCGTAACCCTGTGCGGCGGCATTGCGTATATGCGCGATTTTCCGCTCGAAAAATACATGCGCGACGCCAAAGTGACCCAAATTTACGAAGGCACCACGCATATCCAAAAGAACGAAATTTTGAATGCTCTAATGAAGGAATATGCCGCCCCCGTGGGCAGTGCGGCCCCGGCGCCAACCGCTACGCTGGAGGAACTGCTGCGTACGTACTGCCAAAAGCGCGCTTCGTCCGCCCGGCCCGCAGAAACGGGGGACTTGTCGCAAGCCGAAGTGATTGTAGCCGGCGGGCGCGGAGTGGGCAGCAAGGAAGGATTTAAACTGTTGGAAAAATTAGCCGCTAAGTTGGGCGGCGCGCTGGGGGCTACCCGCCCGGCCGTAGAGAGCGGGTGGATAGATGCCAAGCATCAAATCGGGGTGACGGGCCAAACCGTAAAACCCAAGCTCTATATTGCGTGCGGAATTTCGGGCCACACGCACCATACGGCCGGTATCGGCCCGGGGGCGGTGGTGGTGGCAATTAACAAGGACCCGAACGCGCCGATCATGAAGGCGGCGACGTATGCGGTGGAGGGGGACCTGCACGAGGTCATCCCGGCACTACTAGAGAAATTGCAGTAAATAATTAACAACTTCCCGCGGAAGTTGCGTTTTGACGGTCAGGTTTCAAACACGTAAAGTATTTGAAACCTGACTCGTTTTCCGGGCAACAATTTGTCATATTTGGGCATCTTTGCACCGACTTGCCAACTCGACGTAGCGCTGCTACGCCTTCGGGCAACTTACGGTGCAAATCTGCCTCAAATCTGACAAATCAGCCTACTGTAAGTTTTACGCGGTGATGTGCCGGACGGCAACAACACCTCCTCACCTGGGTTCGCCATCTCTCCCTCCAGGGGAGAGGTAAACAACACACAACCTGTACAGCTATCAACACTTCCCCAAGCACCGCGTACAGTAGAAGATAAGATGATTTTTCAGATTTGAGCCGTATTTGCGGGGCTAGTTGCCCGTATAGGCGTACTGCAAGGTACGTCAAGGGCAAGGGACCGCAAAGACGGCCAAATGTGGAAAATTGTTTCGCTGGCAAGCAACAAAATTGAAATAGCTGTGTATTTCAATTTTGTGCGCCCTATGGATATTCGCAGGAGGGAGTTTTATAGTTTTTTAATTGCCCAGTGCTTGGGGTAGAGATTATTCGCCCGCTCGCCTAAATTCTTCACAAACCCCAGCGCGTGGCCTTGATACGTCACCGCCACAAACCCCCGCGGCGTGCCCGGCGGCAATACCAAACTTTCCCGGTGCAAATAGCGCTGCGCTTCTTGCAGTGAAAGCTCTGCGCGCGGGTACGCATCCGGCGGCGCGGCAATAGAAAGTGCTTGCGCAACACAGGGGATTTTTTCTTTGCCTTTGATTTCTTCGGCGGGCAGACCGTCGCTTAAGAGATGAATTTGCCGAAACTTTTTCACTTGCGCCCGCAGCGAGCCGGGCAGCACCGCGCGCTGCGGGCCGTCGCCGGTTTTGCGCAGCACACACAAAAACAGCCCCTCGCTTTGCGTAAGGCCCGGGATAAAACGGTACACCGGGCCGTCAAAGCCCGGCAGCAAAGAGCCTGTAATCTGCCACGCCGGCGGCCCGTCCACGGGCACCGTTTGCGCGCCCAACTCTTGCATAATCCAGCGCACATTCTCTTCGTTTTCCGTCGTGTTAAATGTACACGTACTGTAGATGAGCAGCCCGCCGGTGCGCAGCTGCGGCCATACGTCGCGCAGAATTTTGCGTTGGCGTTCTTGGCAAAAACGTACGTTGGCGGGGCTCCACTGCTCCGCGGCCGCAAGGTCGCGCCTAAAAAGCCCCTCGCCCGAGCACGGCACGTCGGTCAAAATCACGTCAAACGCCAGGTTTGTTTGGGCAAATTCGTGGGCGTAATTATGCGTAACCAGTACGTCCGGGTGGCCTTGCTTGAGTATATTTTCCAAAAGAATTTGCGCACGCCGTCCGTCGGGCTCATTACTAATAAGCATAGAACCCTCCGGCAACGCGGCGCGCAGCAACGTGGATTTTCCGCCGGGCGCGGCGCATAAATCCAGCGCGCTGACCGGGCCTTGCACGCATGTGCGCACCACGTAATCTAAAAACATGGAAGCGGCCTCTTGCACGTAATACACGCCCGCGTGCAGCAACGGGTCCAGCGTAAAGTTGGGGCGCGCGCCCAGCCAATAGCCGTGGCGGCACCATGGCACGGGGGTTTGGCCTTCAAAGAGGTCTTCGGGCGTGCATTTGAAAGGGTTGTAGCGCACGCTGACGGGGGGAACGCTTTCAAATGCGCGCAAGTAGCGTTGCCAGCGCTGCGGGCCGAACAGGGCGGAAGTATAGGTAATAAAATCTTGCGGCAAGTGCATAACGCTATTTTAGCAATTTTTGGTCCCCTCTATATTTTGTAAAATATAGAGGTATGATAGACATCAAAACGCTCTCGTTTCACTTTGGGCTGCGCACGCTGTTTGAAGATACTTCGGTTTTAATCCACGACGGGCCAAAAGTGGGCCTGGTGGGCCCCAACGGGTGCGGTAAATCTACTTTATTTAAACTCATTGAAGGCAAATTTTCGCCGGACGGGGGGAAAATAGAAATTTCGCGCGGCACGCAAATTGCCTCCGTAGCGCAGGACATTGCCGACCCGTCCGTGCCCCTGTTGGACTATGTGCTGGCCGCCGACAAAGAGCTCACGCGCCTTCAAAAAGAGTTGGAAAACCCGCAAATCTCCGGCGAGCGTATGGCCGAAATTTTTGACCGTTTGGACTTTTTGGGTGCCCACAGCGCACAAGCCCGCGCCAGCGCCATTTTAAGCGGCCTGGGGTTTGCCAGCGACGATTTTAACCGCCCGCTGCGGGAATTTTCCGGCGGGTGGCAAGTGCGCGCCAACGTAGCCGCGTGTTTGTACGCACCCTCCAACTGCCTACTCTTAGACGAGCCCACCAACCACCTGGACCTGGAAACCGCGATGTGGCTGGAAAATTATTTGGTGCGTGTGGACAAAACGGTGTTTATTATCAGCCACGACCGCCACATTTTAAACCGCCTGTGCGACCATATCATCCACGTGGAGGACGGGCAGCTCAAACTTTACAACGGCAATTACGACACGTACGAACGCACCCGCGCCGCTGCCATTGAAGGCGCCAAACTGGCCGCCGCCAAGCACGAGCGCGTGGTGGCGCATTTACAGTCGTTTGTGGACCGTTTCCGCTACAAAGCCACCAAGGCCAAGCAAGCGCAAAGCCGCCTTAAAATGATTGAAAAACTGGGCAGCGCGCCGGTTATCCCTAAGGAC
>CAMVRX010000078.1 GCA_947170005.1 uncultured Elusimicrobium sp. | reverse complement strand
GTGTTTGAATTTCAAGCGGGGGACACCGCCCAAAACGCCATTGCGGCCGGCGGGCGTTACGACAGTTTAATCAAAAACATGGGCGGCCCGGCCACCCCGGCTATCGGCTGGGCAATGGGCGCCGAGCGCGTGATTTTGGCGCGCGGCGAGCAGCCCGCGGCCCCGCGCAAAAGCGTGTGTGTGGTCTCCCTGGAAAAAGAATGCCACGAAACGGCCTTCCATTTAATGCAAGCCCTGCGCCAAGCGGGCGTGCGCACCGAGGGGGGGCTGTTTGACAAAAACGTCAAAGGCCAAATGAAACAGGCCGACCGCGCCGGCGCGGCGTACGCGCTCATCCTAGGCGGCGACGAACTGGCTAAGCAAGTAGCCACCTTAAAAGATTTATCCAGCGGGCAGCAGCAACAAATTGCGCTGGCCCACATAGTAGAAGAGGTCAAAAAACTCGTATGAAACGAACGAACTATTGCGGCGACGTTACCGCCCAACTTTTAGGCACCACGCAAACGCTGTGCGGGTGGGTCAACTCCTACCGTAACCACGGGGGCGTGCTGTTTATCAACCTGCGCGACCGCAGCGGCCAGTGCCAGGTAGTGGTAGAGCCGGAAAAACCGTTTTTTAAAGAAGCGGCTGCCGTGCGTAACGAATATGTAGTGCAAGTAACCGGCACGGTGCAGCGGCGCATTGAAGGGGCCGTCAACAAGAATATGAAAACCGGCGAAATTGAACTGGTGGCCGACGAATTTAAGATCTTAAATACCTGCGTGCCGCTGCCGTTTGATGTAGATCAGTCGCGCGGCGCGTCCGAAGAAATCCGCTTAAAATACCGCTATTTGGATTTGCGCAACCCCAAAATGTTTGCCAATTTATTTTTGCGCCACCGCATTGCCCAATCCGCACGGCGGTATTTGGATGAACAAGGATTTATTGAGGTGGAAACGCCCGTGCTCACGCGCTCCACGCCCGAAGGCGCGCGCGATTATTTGGTGCCCTCCCGTGTGCACCACGGCCAGTTTTACGCCTTGCCGCAAAGCCCGCAAATGTTCAAGCAAACCTTGATGGCCAGCGGCATTGACCGCTACTTCCAGCTGGCGCGCTGTTTTCGCGACGAAGATTTGCGCGCCGACCGCCAGCCCGAACATACGCAAATTGATATGGAAATGTCCTTTGTTACCATTGACGATATCCACAGCGTGGTGGAAGGGCTGATGAAAGAGATTTTCAAAACTGCCGGCAAAGAACTGCAAACGCCGTTTGTCAAGCTGCCCTTTAGCGAAGCGATGGAAAAGTACGGCTCCGACAAGCCGGACTTGCGCTATAGCTTGCAAATGCAAAATGCCGCAAACGTGTTTGCCCACACCGGGTTTAAAGTGTTTGCCGACGTGCTGGCCCAACAAGGCGCCATTTACGCGCTGCGCGGGGAAAAGGGCGCGGCGTACTCGCGCGGGCAACTAGACAAACTGACCGAGCTGGTCAAAAAGAACGGCGCCAAAGGCTTGGTGTGGCTAAAAGTAAAGGGCGGGCACGTGGAAGGCCCGGCCGCCAAGTTCTTCACGCCGCAAGAACTGGCCGATGTGCAGGCGCTCACCGGCGCACAAGAGGGCGACGCGATTTTTATCGGCAGCGACGTGAGCGTGCGCACGTGCCAAACCTTTATGGGGGCACTGCGCAAGGAACTGGTGAGAGAGCTGCCGCAAGAGAAACAGTGGGCCTTTGCGTGGATTACCAACTTCCCGCTGTTGGAATTTATCCCCGAAGAAAACCGCTGGGATGCGGCGCACAACCCCTTTACCGCCCCGGTGGAAGAAGATTTACCCAAACTGGAGAGCGACCCGGGCTCGGTGCGTTCGTACCAGTTTGACCTGGTGCTCAACGGCAACGAGCTGGCCTCCGGCTCCGTGCGTAACTGCCGCCGCGACGTGCAAGAACGAATTTTGGCACTAATGAAACACTCCAAAGAAGAGTCCGCCCGGCGCTTTGGCATGCTTTTGAACGCGCTGGAAGCCGGCGCGCCGCCCCACGGCGGGATTGGCCTGGGGCTGGACCGCATTACCGCGCTGTTGGCCGGCGAAGAGTCCATCCGCGAAGTAATTGCGTTCCCCAAAACGGCGCAAGCGGTGTGTCCGCTGACGCAGTCGCCCAACGTGGTGGACGAGCAGCAGCTGGTGGACCTGGGCATTGCGCTGCTCAAAGAGTAAAAGATTTCGTACGACATCATGCTTGACGTTCCTTTGTGAAAAAGCAGGGCCCCTAGAGGTGGGGCCCTGCCGTTAAAAACGCAACATTACCGGGGTACTTCACCGGGTAGAATAGAGGATAAGATGATTTTTCAAAACCGAGGGCAGTTTGTTTTGTCGTTCGCCACATCACCGGGGCGTTGTTAAATCAGTAAAAAGGGCCTAGAACGCCCTAGGGCTTTAGACCCTGGCACTTTCTTTGCATTTAAGCTATACTTATTATATGAGTCAGCGTAATTCTTCGTTGAAAGCAACCCTTTTGCTGCTGGGCGCCGTCGCCGTCCTGGCTGCCGTGTGGCGGGTCGTCACGTACGAGCCCGCACGCCGCACACACCCCCCGGCTGCGCCCGTGCAACCAACGCCCGCTCCCGCCGTGCACCGCACCGTAGAAACACCCGCCCCGCACGTGCCCACCCGGCAAGAAGAATTACTGGGCGAAACCGCCCCGCAAGCACCCGCTAAAAAGGGCCGCCCCACGCTGGAAAACACCCATTTCATCCCTACCTACGCGCTGCAAGACCCGGCCAACCGCCCGGCGGCCTATCCGGCGCAGCGGGCATCGGCCAAGCAAACCTACCCGGCGCAGCGCTCGTCCTACGCCGATGAGGGCCAGCCGTCCGTGCAGCCGTCCACCGTTTCTACTTATAATAGAGGGGGCAGCAGCTACACGGCCCCCGGCGTGAACTTTCAGCCGTCCGCCCAAAGCGCCATGCAAGACGAACGCGCCGCGCGCATGTTGGCGCCGTACTTGCGCCCCAACCGCAAAGAAAAAGAAGAAATGGACGCGCGTTGGAACCGCCTGTCTGCCGCCCTGGAGCGCGCCGTGGCGCAAGCGCTGATGCCCAAGAGCAAAAAAGACAGTATGATTGAAAAATACGGCGCAGCCGCGGGCACCCCGGCCGCAACCCCGACGGAAAATTCCGGCGCTTTTAGCGGTGCCCTGGCCCCGGTGGGTAACGCCTTGGCCGCGCAAAAACAGGAAATCGTCCGCAGTTTCGGCTCGGCCTTCGGGGCGAAGGCGGCTGCGCAAGCGGGTAGCATGATGGACTCGTTTGCCGGCGAGCTGTCCGCCGCGTTAAGCAAGCCCGGCTTAACGGCCGACCAGGCGGACCAGCAAGTCAAAGAAATTGCCGCCAAATACCAAGAACAAATGAACCAACTGGCCGAGAAAAACCAGTACGACCAGTTTGTGCAAGCGCGCGTGGAGCAAGACAACCAACAAAAAGCCGCCTTGCAAGCGCGCTACCCGGACGAAAATTTGAACGCACAGTTTAGCCAAATTATTGACGCCGCGCGCGAGAAGGACCTGGCCCTGGCCGGGCAGAACTTGCCGCGCGAAGAGTATTTCACGCAGCTGGCGCAAAACAACCAGGACATGCGCAACCAGTTAAAAGACGCCGTGGTCCGCGCCGGGCAGTCGGTCAATCCGCTGCACCAGCTGGAACAGGAAGAAGCCCAAAAACAAGCCGACCGTTTGCGCGCCCAAGTGGAGGCGGGGGAAATTGAAAGCGTTTCCCGCCCGGCCACCGCGCGCGAAACAATGAACATGCAAAAAAATGTGGAAGTGCAGCGCCAGGATATCCTCAAAAATTTGACGGCCAATTTCGGCCCGCAAGCCGCGGCGGAGTTTGAGCCGGTGATGAATGACTACCAAAATCAGCTCAGCCAACTCTACCAGCAAAAAATGTCGGTGGACCAGCGCCGAGATGCCGAGGTGGAACTGCTTAAAAACGTCAACCGCCAGCTCTTGGAAAAGCAAATGCAGCAAGTAGAAAAAATGCCGCTGCCCGACGAACAGAAAGAAAAAGCCCTCGCCCAGCTGCAAGAAGCCTACAACAATATCCAATAACAGTTTGTACAAGATAATAGCCCCCGGTTCCCGTGCAACGCCGGGGGCAACTGTATTTTATATCTGCCAAAACTTACAGTTCACCATCCACTATTTCTACACTGGGATCTACTTGTGCAAGGGTTTGGCAAGCATAGCTGCCCAGCGAAGACAAGAATGTGTAACACCTAACTCTGTTCACAGTGCGGTTAGAAAGATCTTGCCTAACTTCAAGCGCATAGATCACACCAGCGTCTACATTATGTTTTTCATCCAAACGATGTATTTCACATTCCAGCCTCCCTTCATAACTTAGCACACAGTCATATTGAAAGTTATCTGTTACATAGTACTTGTTATCAGAGTCTTCAGATATTTTTTCCCAGGTACCGCCAGATAATTCAATGTCCCCAGCCATATCACTCCAACGGACGCTGACTTCAGGCAATCCGTTTTCCAGCACGTACAATTCTGCTGTTTGCTTGATGGTGCGGATGTTTTGCAACAGTTCTGTGAGCCGGCTTTTTTCAACGGCTTTTTGGTACTGTGGCACGGCAACGGCGGCTAAAATACCAATGATGAGCACGACCACCAACAGCTCAATGAGTGTAAAGCCATGCGTTGTTTTCCTCGCCCCCGGAGGGAGAGGGTGGCCGAAGGCCGGGAGAGGGGGTGT
>CAMVRX010000077.1 GCA_947170005.1 uncultured Elusimicrobium sp. | reverse complement strand
ATAAGCAGCATGATGTCAATCCCTTCGGTGGGGGGGAGTTGCGAACGGTCCAGCCGCACCGGGCGGGCCAACGCCACAATCATCAAAGCCAGGGCCAGCGCGTAGCACAACGTAGGCAGCCAGCGGGTCAGTGTCAGGCGCAGCGAAACTTGCTCCAAGCGCAGGTGTACCAGCGGGTAAAAAATGCGGCGTTTGGGGGTCGCGCGCCATGCCTTCCAGAGCAGCCACGCCAGCGGCAGCACCAATAAGGCAAGCACCCACGGGTGTTGAAAAGCCAGGTTTTCGCCCAAGAAATTCATAGTTTCACCTCCACGTGTTGCGGTACTTCGGGCTGCGGTTTGGGGGCGGTTTGCTCAATAAACTCGCGCAAGACTAAAATGTCTTGGTTGCGGGTTTTTTCGTCCGGTACGGCTTTGGCAAATTTCACCAAATCGCCCGAGGCCAAGAAAGAGCGCAACGAGGGGATAAACGTACTGAGCTGCGCTTGACTTTTGAGGTGGCGCAGCAGCTCGGCTGACGTATCGGCCGATACATCCAACCCAAAAGCGCGGTGCAAATAGGTGCGTAAAATGTCGGTCAGCGTGATGTAGAAAAGCTTGTACTGTTTGTTTTCCCACAGGCCGCTGTCCAGTAGGGCGTCCACTTGGCTTAGCGCAATTACGTGCGCCGGGCGGTTGTCCACCGGGGCTTGCAAGCGGGCCGGGTCCTGTTTTATTTTGCGCATCCACCACACAACCAGGCACACGATGGCAATGAGAGTCAGCAAAATCCCCAGCCAGGTGGCCCAGTCAAACGGGCGGTGCGGCGGGCGGATTTCTTTGAGCTTATTGTCTTTAAACAGTTTGACCGGGGTGACCGTTAGCGGGATTTCCACCGGTGCTTTTACCTCGGGCTGCCCGGCCAGCGCAAACGAAACGGTAAACGTGGATTGTTGGAGGGTAAAGGGTAAAATCTGCAGCGCGGCCTGGGTGCTGCCCGGCCCGGCGGGGGTGAGCTCGGCCGCGGTGAGTGTAAAGTCCGGCGCGACGGAATCTTCCTCCAATACTACTTGCTGGCCTTGGGGGTGTTCCAATAACACTTGCGCCGTAAACGGGGCGGCAAACGCAACGGATTGCGGGGCATCGGCTTTTGCCACGCGCAACGGCTGCCCGGCCAGGGGCAGTGCGCTTACAAGCAGTAGCAGCCAAAGGGTTTTTTTCATAGTTACTTCCTTATTTTTTTAGCCCGGCGTTTGAAAAACGCAATTACCGGGTCTGCCAGCGGGCGCGTGGTATCGGCCACGATGGGCTCTATTTTAAAAGGCGTAAACAAACGGTGCAAGGCTTCGTCTTGCGTATGCCAGTAGGTTTGCAACTGGGTGTTGAGCTCGCCGCCCGAGAGGCACAGCTCGTCCGTCTCGCCGGTTTCGGGGTCGGTTACGCCCACGCACACGGGCACGCGCGGCAAGGTGCGCTCCAGCGGGTCTTGCACGCGCACGGGGATGAGGTCAAACTTTTTGGCGGCCAGTTTAAGGGGACGCGCAAAACTTTCTACCGGGGCGATAAAGTCCGAAATCAGTATCACAATGCCTTGGTGTTTGAGCACTTTGAGCAGCGTTTCCAAACACAGGCCGATGTCGGTGCGGGTGTGTTTGGGTTCAAAGGCAATCAGCTCGCGGATGAGGCGCAAGATGTGGCGTTTGCCCTTTTTGGGGGGGACAAACAGTTCCACTTGGTCCGAGAATAAAAGCAGGCCCACCTTGTCGCTGTTGCGCAGGGCCGAGAAGGCGAACAACGCGGCCAGCTCGGCGGCGGCTTGTTGTTTGAATTTGGCTTGCGAGCCAAACTGTCCGGAGGCCGATACATCGCACGCAATAAAGACCGTCAGCTCACGCGTTTCGTTAAATTTTTTGATGTAGGGCACGCCGGTGCGGGCGGTGACGTTCCAGTCAATGCTGCGCACGTCGTCGCCCGGGATATACTCGCGCACTTCGGCAAATTCAATGCCTTGCCCTTTAAACGTGCTTAAATATTCCCCGGCAAACGTTTCGCTCACCAGCCGGTCCGTCTGGATTTCAATTTGGCGGACTTT
The DNA here is from genome assembly GCA_947170005.1 of uncultured Elusimicrobium sp. GTDB lineage: Bacteria > Elusimicrobiota > Elusimicrobia > Elusimicrobiales > Elusimicrobiaceae > Avelusimicrobium. The sequence continues at coordinate 2,675 of CAMVRX010000077.1, read as the reverse complement.
TTTGAGAATTTCCGCGGTATCCATGTGTGGCCCCTGTAAAAACTACGGTACGTCCACCGCGTCAAAAATTTGCTTGACGATATCGTCGGCAGACACGTTTTCGGCCTCGGCTTCGTACGACAGCAGCACCCGGTGGCGCAGCACATCCAGGCCGATGGCTTTGATGTCCTCGGGCGTTACGTAACCGCGCCCGTTTAAAAACGCATAGGCTTTGGCGGCTTGCGTGAGGAAAATGGTCGCGCGCGGGCTGGCACCATAGGCAATAAACGAGGCCAGTTTTTCCAGGCCAAAGGCTTTGGGGTCGCGCGTGGCAAAGACCAAGTTTACAATGTAAGTTTTGATTTTTTCGTCCACGTAAATATTATCTACTACGCCGCGCGCTTTTAAAATCATTTCGGGCGTAACGTTTGAGTTAATCTCAATTTTTTGGTGGCTGGCCATGCGCTCCAAAATTTGTTTTTCTTCTTCTTTGGTGGGGTAGGTGACCAGCACTTTAAGCATAAAGCGGTCCACTTGCGCTTCGGGCAGCGGGTAGGTGCCTTCTTGCTCTACGGGGTTTTGCGTGGCCAGCACCATAAACGGCGCAGGCAGCGGGTAGGTTTGCTCGCCGATGGTTACTTGGCGCTCTTGCATAGCTTCTAAGAGCGCGCTTTGCACTTTGGCGGGCGAGCGGTTGATTTCGTCGGCCAGTACAAAATTGGCAAACACGGGCCCGCGCTTGGGGAAGAACGTGCCTTCTTTGGGGCTGAAAATCAGTGTGCCGGTAATATCGGCGGGCAGTAGGTCGGGCGTGAACTGGATGCGGTTAAACTGCGCGTGTACGGCTTGGGCCAAGGTTTTTACGGCTAATGTTTTGGCCAGGCCCGGCACGCCTTCAATGAGCACGTGCCCGTCGGCCAGTAGGGCCACTAGCATTTTTTCCAGTAGGGCCTCTTGGCCTACAATTACTTTGCTGATTTCACGTTTTAAATCTTGCAGAAAAATACTTTCTTGTTGTACTTGTTGGTTGATAGCGGATATTTCCATACGTCCCCCTTTATATAGGTAATGTTACATATATTATAAAAAAAATAGCAGGTTAAGGAAACACTGGCAAGCGAAAAAAATGATTAGTTGTTGGTTTTTTGCTGGCCGTTTATTTTATAGACCTTGACGCGTTTTTTTTTTTTGGTAAATTTTAACGGTAGGACCTATATAAACGGAGGGATATACAAAGTGAATAAAAATGCAAATCAGAGCCGTTTTTGCGCAAAAGAAGACATTAAACAAGGTTGTCATTCCCAAGGGTTTTTATTGGGAATCTTCCGCATACTAAGTAGTTATGTGAAAAGAGGGAAGTCCTTATTTATTAACAGCGCGTATGTCGAAGATCCCCGATACCGACTTTCGGGGATGACAGTTAATAAAATAGGCTTTACGCTCCGCCCCTCGTCACCCCGCAGTGTTTCTGTGCGGGGTATAGGGGCGGCCTCTGCGCTATATCCCGCACTACAGACCTGCGGGATGACGAAGCGCAGAGCCCGTGGGTTTACGCTCATTGAGTTATTAGTGGTTGTGTTAATTATCGGCATTTTGGCTGCGGTTGCCGTGCCGCAGTACCGGTTGGCGGTGGAAAAATCGCGCGCCAACACCGCCTTATTGACGTTGCGCCAAGCGGCTGAGGCTATGGAAATGTATTACTTGAGTAACGGAAAATATCCCGACACACTGGCGAAACTAGATATTGAATTGCCCACGGTGAAACAGTTTAGATGGATTAAGTACTCAAATACCTATATTGCCCTGATACATGAGAGCGAACCGCAGTTGCGCCTGGCTTATGGCCTTAGGGGGGGATCCGATCCGTTTGCCGGGCGTTACAGTTGTGATATATATGTGAATGAAGAAAATAAAAATCTGCTCGGCGCACAACTGTGTAGAACTTTATGTCAGGTTGAAAATTTAGAGCAAATTTGGGGCAGCAGCCAACCGGGGTGCGTAATCCGAAAAGAAAACTAATTAGCTGCAAAAAATGTGGACCCCACTTGTCAACACAAAGCCCATGATACGCCCCGCCGTTTTTGCTATCATATACCTATGACAAAAGCAGAACAAGCCAAAGAACTTTTTTTAAAAGGACATAACTGCGCGCAAGCCGTGTTTTGCACGTTTGCGCCCGAAGTGGGAATAGACGATAAAACCGCACTTGCACTATCCGCCTGTTTTGGCGGCGGACTGGGCCGCCAGCGCGAAGTGTGCGGCGCCGTGAGCGGGATGTGTATGGCGCTGTCTATGAAGTGCGCGCCCACAGACCCCACCGACCAAGCCGCCAAGGCCGCCTTTTACGCACGCATCCAGGACGTGTGCAACCGTTTCAAAAAAGAAAACGGCTCTATCATCTGCCGCGAGCTCTTGGGTCTGCCGCCCGGCCCGCAATCGCCGGTGCCGCAGCCGCGCGACGCGGCCTATTATCAGCACCGCTCGTGCGCGGACAAAGTCAAATGTGCCGCCGCCATTTTAGAGCAATACCTAAAAGAACAAGCGTAAAAAAACCCCCGGTTAAGCCGGGGGAGTTTTTTGCACTTCTTCCGGATATTTCCGAAGAGGAAGCTGAAAAAATCAGAAAAGGACTTATGGACGCATGGGAGCAGGAACGCTATCATGACAAGGTGTCCGTAGGCTTTAGTACTGAGTTT
>CAMVRX010000076.1 GCA_947170005.1 uncultured Elusimicrobium sp. | reverse complement strand
ATGTTGCGGTTGCTCTTCATAAACCTACCGATGTTTGTATTTGTATTCACAGGGATGGGCATTTTGCGTCCTCGGGAACATACGGAAATGCATGCGATGACAAAGGAATATTCCCTGCTTTTAATGTAGCCACGGTATTGGGGTTAGACCCGGAAGAATCCTGCGAGTGCTGTTAAGTTGCCTGCTATTTTTGATGTAATTTCCACCACTGCAGCATAATAATCGTCTTAGCGTCGCAAATCTCCCCTTTTTCCACCATTTTGTAGGCACGGGAAAAGGGGATTTTTTTGAGGTTAATAAATTCGTCCGCATCCGGGCAGTCTTTGCCGCGCGTAAGGCCCGTGGCTACAAACAAGTGCAGCTGCTCGTTGGAAAACGCGTTAGAGGGGTTAAACATCATCACGTGCTTAAGGCTTTTGGCCTGCATGCCGGTTTCCTGCTTGAGCTCGGCACGGGCACAAGCCAGGAACGTTTGGCCCTTTTCACGCTTGCCGGCGGGGATTTCCAGGGTGACCCGGCCGACCGGGTAACGAAATTGTTGCACTAAATAGATATTTTCGCCCTCTACGGGCAGCACGCCGCTGGCGCCTTGGTGGTCCAAATACAGGCGGGTGGCAGTGTGAGCGTTTACCAGGCGTACGGTGTCTAGTTTTACGCCTAAGATACCCTTATAGAGAGTTTGGCCGGAAATTTTTGTTTCTTTTAATTTACTATAATGTTTCATAGACACATCTTATAATATTTGGACATCCTTTATGGCAGAATTTGTACAACTCCACAACCATAGCGACTATTCTTTACTGGACGGTATGCTGCGCATTTCCGAAAACCATAAACCCTCCGCTTTTTTAAAGGGGCTGGCCGCGCAAGGCATTAAGGCCATGGGGCTAACCGACCACGGGAATATGTACGGCGCGTTGGATTTTTACGAGTCTGCCACCGCCGCGGGCCTTAAACCCTTGGTGGGGTGCGAGTTTTACGTTACCGAAGGTAAATACAACGTCAAGGATAAATCCCTCACCGGGCACTTAACCCTGCTGGCACGCAACCACGAGGGGTATTTAAATTTAATGAAGCTCAACTCCCTGGCGTGGGTGGACGGGTTTTATTATCACCCGCGCATTGATACGGAGCTGCTAGCCAAGCATTCCGGCGGGCTGTTGTGTTTATCGGGCTGCTTGAAAGGGCTTTTATCCCAATATGTGCGCAGCGTGGACGGATTTGATAAAGCGTGTGCGTTTGCCAAGCAGTATGAAGATATTTTTGGCAAAGGCAACTATTATATTGAGCTGATGGACCACGGTATCCGCGAGGAAATAGAGTCGATCCCCTTGTTAAAAGACGTGGCCAAGCGCACCGGCATCCCGCTGGTGGCCACTAACGACTGCCACTACGAGAAAAAAGAAGATTGGGAAGCGCACGATATCCATGTGTGTATTGCCACGGGCAAAACGCTTAGCGACCCGCACCGTATGCAAATGTCGCACGAGCTTTATTTTAAATCGCCCGATGAGATGTGCGCGCTCTTTTCCCACACGCCGCAAGCGTGCAAAAATACCCTGGCGATTGCCGAAAAGTGCGATTTGCAGTTCCCTAAACACGGTTTTATTTTGCCCAAGTTTGACATCCCGCCTCAGTTTGCGAGCTCGGCCGAGTATTTTAAAGACCTGTGCCGCAAAGGGCTTGTTAAAAAAATGCACGGCAACGTGCCGGAGCATTATTGGAAACAGCTGGAATATGAGTTTGACGTCATCATTACCATGGGCTTTGACTGCTATTTCTTAATTGTGAGCGATTTTATTAACTGGGCACGTGCCAACGGTATCCCGATAGGGCCGGGGCGCGGGTCGGGCGCGGGGTCTTTGGTGGCGTATAGTATGGATATTACGCGCATTGACCCCATTCAAAACAAACTGCTTTTTGAGCGCTTTTTAAACCCGGACCGCGTCAGCATGCCCGACCTTGATATTGATATGTCCGACGCCGGGCGCGAGCGCGTGATTGACTATGTGCGCGGCAAATACGGGGCGGACCGCGTGTCCCAAATTATTACCTTTGGAACGATGAAAGCCAAACTGGTGATGAAAGACGTGGCCCGCGCGATGGAAGTGCCGCTGGCTGAGGCCAACCGCCTGACCAAAATGATTCCCAACGACCCTAAAATGACGTTGGAAAAAGCCTTGGAAATTAACGAGCTTAAAAACGCCATTGACGCCAGTCCGCAAGCCAAAAAACTCTATGATATGGCCCGCAAATTGGAGGGGTTAAAACGCCACACAGGCATTCACGCTGCCGGGGTGCTTATCACGCGCGACCCGGTGAGCGAATATGTACCGCTGGCGCGCGGGGCCAAGGAGTCCATTACCACACAATTTGAAGGGGAGCCGTGCTCCAACCTGGGACTGCTGAAAATGGACTTTTTGGGGCTGCGCACGTTGACCGTTATTGATAACGCCGAAAAAATGGTACGTGCGCGCCACAACCCGGATTTTGATATTAACCAAATCCCGCTGGATGACAAAAAAACGTATGAGATGCTTTCGGCCTGCAAGACGTTGGGGATTTTCCAGCTGGAAAGCGGCGGGATGCGCGACCTGATTAAAAAAATCCAGCCCAGCCAGTTTAGTGACTTGTCTGCTTTGGTGGCGCTGTACCGCCCGGGGCCGATGGAATCGGGCATGATGGATATGTTTGTGCGGCGTAAAAACGGGCAGGAAAAAATCACCTACGAAACCCCGCTGCTTAGCGAAGTATTAAAAGACACGTACGGATGTATGGTATACCAGGAGCAAATTATGCAAATTTCCAAGCTCTTGGGCGGTTTTACCCCCGGCGAGGCCGACACGCTGCGCAAAGCCATGGGTAAAAAGAAGCTGGACGTGATGGAAAAGTTCGGCAAGAAATTTGTGGAAGGGTGCAAAGCGAACAAAATTTCGGAAAAAACCGCTACGCACATTTACGAGCAGATGAAAGCGTTTGCCGGGTATGGGTTTAATAAGTCACACTCGTATGCGTATGCGTTGGTAACGTATCAGACGGCTTACCTGAAAGCCAACTATCCCATTGAGTTTATGTGCTCGGCCCTGACTAACGAAATTGGCCACAACGCTATCGGCGCCGAGGACAAAGAAAACAAAATTGTTACGTATTTGGAAGAAGCCCGCAAAATGGGTTTTGAGATTTTGCCGCCGGATGTGAATGCGTCCCAGCCGGAGTTTTCCGTAGAGCAAAAAGACGGCAAAGAGTATATCCGCTACGCGCTGGAAGCCATTAAGAACGCCGGGGAAGAAGGGTGTATTTCCATTGTCAAAGAGCGCGAGAAAGACGGACCGTATACGTCTTTGGAAGATTTTTGCAGCCGCATTGACTTATTCCAAGCCAACAAAAAAACCGTGGAAAGTTTAACCAAGGCCGGCGCGCTGGACAGTATATATCCCGGGCAAAATCCCAAGGCTGTGCGTGCTAATATTTTGGCGAACATTGATAACGCGATTGATACGGCGCACTTGGTTGCCAAAGAAAAAGAAAACAGCATGGGCAATTTGTTTGGGGATGATTTTTCCAGCGTGCTGAGCATTAAGAAAAAAGACCCTATCCAGGCCCGGCCGCTTACGCAAAAGGAACTGCTCTTTAACGAAAAAGAAGTGCTGGGACTGTTTTTCAGCGGGCACCCCATGGCGCGCTACCAACAAAATTTGGAACGCTTAAAATGTACGCCTATTAGCGATATTTTAGACGGCAAAGCCAGCGGACGTTTGAACGTGCTGGGCATTATTACCCTGTTTAAAAAACGCCAAAACAAAGAGAAAAAAGAGTGGTGCCAGTTTGTGATAGAGGACTGTACCGGGTCTTTGGCGGTGAACTGTTTTGCTAAGGTGTACAGCGAGCTGGCCGATAAACTGGCCCCCAACGCTATTTTGAACTTCACCGGCGACATTAAAGTAGATGACGAGAGCGCCCGCGTGGAACTCAACTTAAAAGATGTAAGCGACGTGACCGAGCTGATTGCCTCGGCCGCGGACGAGTTCACCATCCGCATCCCGGCGGGGTACCCTAAATTTGGGTTGGAAAAATTGAAAAACTACCTGGATATGACCAAGGGTACCACTGTGGTTTATTTGGAGGTGCCGTCCAAAGAGGACCCGCAAAAAATCCACCGCATTAAGACCAATAAGCGGATTTTGCTGCACAAGGGGTTATTGGAGTATATAGAAAACACGATGGGCAATGCGTGGTCGTTTAAATAGTACCCTGTGCTTAAATAGTTTCCAAATTTGAGCCCTAAGCCGCCGATTTGCCCACCTCGCGTGCCTGCAACGCTGGCGCGTTGTCTTGCAGACGCACGCCACGGGGCAACATATGGTGGCTTATCATCTCAAATTTGAAAACAGGACCGGCCCAACTTTTCCCCGTAAACTAAATGTGAATTTGAAAATCAGCCCACTGAACACTTTACGCGGGGATGTGGCGGACGGATCTGCCTAAGAAGCCCCCTTTCTTTTTAGAAGAATTTTTATTATACTATACGTACAATTTAATTCTGTTTTTGAAAGCGTATGTGGAATACGTAGAGCCTGGAAACAGGTCCCTTATCCCTTCAAAAACAGTCGTTTAGGTACAAATGAATGGGCCTTATAACCCCGTTTGTTTGTGCCGAATGTTTTCCGCTTGGCGGAAACTACGGCTGTTGTGAATGGGTCTGGGATAAGGGCTCGTGCGTGATAGCCGTTTTTATATGCGTTTTTCCGAAACAGGTAAATTGAAACTAAATCTGTACAAGGAGAAATGA
>CAMVRX010000075.1 GCA_947170005.1 uncultured Elusimicrobium sp. | reverse complement strand
GTCTAAAATCAGTTGTAAGCGGGGGTTTACCCTCATTGAGTTGTTAGTTGTGGTGTTAATTATTGGTATCTTGGCGGCGGTGGCCGTGCCGCAATACCAAAAAGCCGTGGTAAAAGCGCGTTTTGTGGAAGCCATTACGGTTTTAAAGGCAATTAAACAAGCCAAGGATGCATGTTTCCTCTCTAAAGGGAATGTTGGGAATTGTGTTGAGTTCGATGATCTGGATGTTGATTATAATACAGCGGCTGGAACTTTTGAAACAGCACATTTTGTGTTTGATCCAAGTGACGATTGGAATGGGGCGCCAGGACCAGTAGCCGGCTATAAAGATGAGGACGTATGTTTATGTTATTACAATCCAAATGTATCATTTGAAGAGCAATATGACGGCGCAAATTTTTTAAATTCTATTTTAGTTGTTTCTCACAATGCAGGGGGTTGTACTGATAACGAGCCCAGCTTTGATTATGCCAAACTGCTTAATTTGCCCGAGGAAGAAAATTGTGGCTGTTGTTAAAAACTCACATAAAATAAGCCCCCGCCAAAAGCGGGGGTTTGTATGCATACAAGCCTTATTTCAGGTTATAGAACTTAGCAATTATGTTCCACGCCTCTTTGGCGGTGTCCACAATCGGGCAGAGGTGTTTGTCGTCCATCGCAATCACTCCGTATTTAGCCAGTGCGTCCACGTTAAATACGGTTGTCCAAAACTCTTTGCCCACCAAAATCACGGGGATGTTCTTCTTTTTGCCCGTTTGAATGAGGGTTAAAATTTCAAACAGCTCGTCAAACGTGCCAAACCCGCCCGGGAACACCACAAATGCCCGCGCACGCAGGACAAAGTGCAACTTGCGGATGGCAAAATAGTGGAATAAGAAAGCCAGGTTTTGGGTAATATACGGGTTGGGCTCTTGCTCGTGCGGCAAGGTAATATTAAGCCCGATGCTGCGCCCGCCATTTTCATAAGCACCGCGGTTGGCCGCTTCCATAATGCCGGGGCCACCGCCCGTAACAATGGAAAAGCGGTCGCCTGCGTTGTCCACCACCAGTTTGGCAAACAGGCGGGCCTCGTCGTAATATTTGCTCAGTGAGAGCAGGCCTTGCGCCGCTTTTACTTTATGTTGCAGGGTAATATCTTTGGGTTTCTTAGCTAATTTTTTTTGTGCTTCGGCCAGTTTTTCTTTGGCCTCGTCCGTTTCGGCAATCCGGGCGCTGCCAAAGCAAACAATGGTCTCGGTAACGCCTTTTTTGCGGAAATAAATTTCCGGCTTTAAGGTTTCCAATTCCATGCGTACGGGGCGCAGGTCGTCATTTTTTAAAAGCTCAACGTCTTCATAGGCTTTGATGTAAGAAGAAGTGTGCTTACTTGCTTTGGTTGTTTTCTTCATAGTTCCTCACTTAATTTTCCACTGCAAAATGTGTTTGATGATGGCGGCTTCGCTAATGCCTACTTGGTCGTAGAGCAGTGTAGATTTGCCGTGCGGCACAAACTCGTCGCCAATGCCCAAGCGCAACAAATGCGCCTCTTTATTATGGTCGGCCAGATATTCGGCCACCGCCGAGCCAAACCCGCCGGAGAGCATATTGTCTTCCACTGTTACTATTTTTTTAGAACGTTTAAGGGCTTCATCAATCAGCTGGGTGTCCAGCGGTTTAATAAAGCGCATATTGATAACCCCGGCGTCCACGCCTTTGCCGCGCAGCGTTTCAGCCGCTTTTACGGCGGGGTGTACGCGGTTGCCAATGGCTAAAATCGTTACGTCTTTGCCCTTGGTCATCCAAGTGCCTTTGCCGATATCGAGCGTTTTAAGTTCTTTATCTATATTCACGCCAAACCCGGCCCCGCGCGGGTAACGCAGCACAAAGGGAGCCTTGGCGGCAAAAGCGGTTTTTAACAGGTGCCCCATTTCGTTTTCGTCGGCCGGGGCGGCTATAATCAGATTGGGGATACTGCGCAAAAAGCTGATGTCAAATACGCCGTGGTGGGTGGGGCCGTCTTCGCCCACAATCCCGGCACGGTCCAGCGCAAACACCACAGGCAATTTCTGCAAACAAATATCGTGCAAAATTTGGTCATAGCAGCGCTGGGCAAAGGTGGAGTACAGGGCCACCAGCGGCTTCTCGCCCCCGGCTGCCAGGCCGGCCGCAAACGTGGCGGCGTGTTCCTCGGCAATGCCTACGTCAAAATAGCGCGCCGGGAACTCGTCGCGGAATTTATCTAACCCCGTTCCTTCGGGCATGGCGGCGGTAATGGCGCAAATTTTGTCGTCTTCTTGGGCCAGTTTTACCAGCGCGTTGGAAAACGCTTTGGTAAACGTCACCGCGCCCGGTTTGGCCAAAGTGTCCCCGGTATCCACGTCAAAAATACCTACGCCGTGGAATTTGGTGGGGTTCTTTTCGGCGGGCTCGTAGCCTTTGCCTTTTTTGGTCACTACGTGGAGCATCACGGGCCCTTTGACGGTTTTGAGCGTTTCCAGCACTTCTAAAAGCGCGTTAATATCGTTGCCGTCCACGGGGCCAAAGTAGCGGAACCCCATTTCTTCAAACAACGTTCCCGGGAATAAAATGGAGCGTGCGCGTTTGGCCAGTTTGGCCGCGTTGTTGCCCAGTTCGTCAAAGCGTTTTAAGAAATTGGTAGCTTTTTCTTCGGCCAGTTGCACGTATTTGGTGGTTAAAAGTTTGGTAAGAGCCGTGCCCAGCGCCCCTACGCGCTGGGAAATAAACATTTGGTTGTCGTTCAAAATTACCAGCATATCCGTGCGCAAAAGGCCCGCATTTTGCATGGCTTCATACGCCATGCCGCCCGTCAAACACCCGTCGCCCACTACGGCAATCACGCGGTGTTTTTGGTGGCGTTGGTCGCGCGCGATAGCCAACCCCAGCGCGGCCGAAACGGCCGTGGAGGCGTGTCCCGCGCCAAAGGCGTCATATTCGCTTTCGCTGCGTTTGGGGAACCCGCTCAGGCCCCCGCGGGTACGGATGGTGGAAAATTCTTTTTTCCGCCCGGTGAGGAGTTTGTGTGCATAGGCTTGGTGCCCGGTGTCAAACACAATTTTATCTTCGGGCGTATTATAGACGTAGTGCAGGGCCGTAATGATTTCTACCGCACCCAAACTGGACCCCAAATGTCCGCCGTTTTTGCTGGCGGTTTGGATGATTTGCTGGCGCAGCTCTTCGCACAAGGCGGGCAGCAGCTCTTTTTTAATCAGGCGCAAATCGTGCGGGGTTTGGATACTGGGCAGTATTTTCATACGCACTCCTTAGTAGGTTCTCGTCTTAAAAAATTCGGCCATTTCGTAAAGCGGCCACAAGTTTTTTTGTTTGGCGGTTTTCAGTTTACCCAGCGCTTTTTGAGCGTTGGCAATGAGGAGCTGCGCGTGTTTGCGGCTGCCTTCCAGGCCAAACAAACTGACAAAGGTAAGCTTGCCGTTTTCGCGGTCGCTGTTGGATTTACCCAATTGTTTGGCGGTGGCGGTAACGTCCAAAATATCATCCACAATTTGAAACACCAGCCCAATGCAGTTGGCATAGGTTTTAATGTATTTTAAATCAGCCCCTTTCACACCCGCCAACAGCGCCCCGGTTTCCACGCTGCCGCGGATTAAAGCACCCGTTTTATTGGCGTGGATATAGCGCAAAATAGCTTCGGGCGTAGTTTCAGCCGTGGTGGGGGGGAGCATAAAGTAGCGCAGCGATTTATCAGCCAAAAGTTTAGACGTTTTTTTGAGTTTTTCCGCGCGTACGCTTTGGGCTTCGTTGGCGCCCATGCCTTCGGCATAGACGTCGGCGGTTTGCCCGCCCACCATGCCGGCTGCCCCGGCGCAATTGGCAAAATTTTGCAAAGCGGTTAAGGTGTTTTGCGCGCCGATGGATTTGACAGCTCCGTTTTGGGCAAACACTTCAAACACGTACGTTAAGAGCGCGTCGCCCGCCAACAAGGCCAAATCCTCGCCGAATACCTTGTGGTTGGTGGGCTTGCCGCGGCGCAGATCGTCGTTATCCATGCAAGGCAAATCGTCGTGGATAAGTGAATAGGTGTGCAGCATTTCCACGGCGCACGCGGCGGGCAGCACGTCGGCTGCTTTTTTGCCAAATGCCTCGGCGGTGGCCATCAGTAAAATGGGCCGCACGCGCTTGCCGCCCGCTTGCAGCGAATAGTTCATCGCGTCGGTCAAAATTTTAGGCGAATTTTTAATTTTGCTAATGTAGCTTGCCAACTTTTTTTCTACCAGTTTGGCACGCTGTTTTTGATACGTTTCAAATTTGGTCATATATAAAAAGCCCCTAGAATAGGTATATAGTTTATTATACCTTATTCCAGGGGTTTGCGCGCGGGCGCGTATGGGAAATGATCCCATTAAGAGCGGAAAAAACGATAGAATTGCTTATAATTCTCCTTCGTTGTATTCCCAGCCAAACGATTCTAAACTTTTACAAATGTAGTCTCCTATGGTTGTATTGCTCGTATAACAATTCTTACTACTGCTTTCACTGCTCCAGCTGTACTCAAACGCATAGTTATCTCCTGGGCTTTGGTGTATTTCTATTGCGCAACTAGTTTGAAAGCATTTCCCTTCGTATCTAAAGTGTTCAGTATATGCAAAACCATCATCCCATTCTAAAGATGGTGTTTCAACTGGGCATGTTATATCTTCGAAGTAGACGGGTTCTGATTCTGAAAACCCATATTCTAAACGATACAGGTCAGCACATTCTTTAAGAATTTTGATATTCTGTAGCGCTTCGGTTAGCCTACTTTTTTCCACCGCTTTTTGGTATTGCGGCACGGCAACTGCGGCCAAAATACCGATAATTAAAACCACTACTAACAACTCAATGAGGGTAAAACCTCTTTTCATAA
>CAMVRX010000074.1 GCA_947170005.1 uncultured Elusimicrobium sp. | reverse complement strand
CACGCCGCCGTCGCCGTAATCAAACGGGATAACACACGCGCTAGCGTTGCTGGCTTTGAAGCCCGCACAGCCGGCGCCTAGCATCATCAGCAGACATACTGCCGACATGATCCATAATCTTTTGAGCACGGCGTTGTTCCTCCGCTTGTTTCTTTAGCTCGGCTTTTAAAGCCTCTAACTGTGCGGATTTGGAACCGTTGGTGGCGGCCAGCCATAATGCCACCCCAAAGAGCCCTCCCCCGCACAATATAGCCACCCAATGTTCCAGCATTATTTGGCTGCCTTGCCGATAAAACTTCCGTCGGCGTTGCACAAAGACAGCGCACTAAGCACGCGGATTATTTGAGCTAGCACGTTGTCGTCTTTTTGCGTCGGGGTCAATTTGACGACCAGCGTAGCCAAGGCTACCACGGCCCCGATAATTTGTAATACTTCGTCGTAATGCTCGGTTATCAACTTAATCATTGTATACTCCTTTCTTCATCATTTCTGCCAGTTCCCCGGCACGCCGAGCGACCTGTTTGGCCCAACGGCTGTTTAACATTTCTTGGGCGGCAATATCATAATTTTTCTGCTGCAATGCCGCCAGAAATTTTTTAAAGGTTAGCAGCTTGCTTAGCCCCATGTTAAAACACATATCTATCAGCACAAACTGCCGTACTTCGTCCAGCTGCGAGGCCCACGGCAACTTCGCGCCTACTTCCATTTGCGCCAAGGCTATATCGCGCCGCAGCATATATTCGGCCATATCGGCCGTAATACCGTTTTCCAAATTATGCCCGTACCCGATGGTTAAATGCCCCGCCGGGCACGTGTAAGGTTTTAGGCGCAAGCCTTCATAGCGTTTGGTAACACTCATCCATTTTTCGTTCATTTTCCGTTCTCCATTTTAGCTTCCAACCGCGCCACCCGCTCTTGCAAGTGGTTGTATTTGTCTTGTTTCTCTTCTAACCGGGCAATGTCTTTACGCACGGCTTTTAATTCACTCCACACCGCACCCGCCGCAAAAATAACCGCCGCCAGTTCCCACAATAAATCCAATACTTCCGCACTCATTTGTCCCCCCTAATCCTTCCCTAACGTAGCCCCGCTGGGCGCCGCTGTAAACGCTTGCGTGCGCATATCCACCCAACCGATGGCCGTTGTAGTGGTGTTGCCATACACAAAACCGCTGGGCACCGGGGCCAGGTTTGCCGTAGCATACGTCTTAGTGCCATTGTCATCTATATACAGCCCGCTATCTGCAAAGACCAACTTGTCATCTTTTACGAGGTAGTTTGTAGACGGGCGGAAGAACCATAACTTGCCATTTGCTTTGATGTAGGTTTCGTTTAAGTCTATAGAAAAGCCTGCGCAATCATTGTCTTGCCCTAATAAAGTAGCAAGTGTATTAGGAGTGCCAGCATATCCATAATCATCAGCAGTATCTAATAGAGTCCAATCCGAACCATTTAATGAATAATACCCCGAAATAGTGTGGCCTACTTGTACTATTTTCATCCAGTATTTTGTATTTAACTGAGGAGTTATTTCAACACCAAAAGGCGACGAGCCTGATATGTTTCTATACGAGCCAGTCATTGCCAATTTGTTATTACTCCACCAAATCAATATACCAGTGTCGGAGTTAGTATCGCCAACACGTCGTCTGGCCCCTTTTAACAAATAGGCATCGCCGGAAGGCCAAGTTGTTGGAGTATGTACTGCAGCACAAATCTCAAAATCATTCGTCCAAAAATCAGTTGGCAATTGTTGTGCTTGCAAATAATTGCTTGCACTAAACCCACGGGCAACGCCATTACTAACCGTAGGGCTACCCACTTTTGTATAGCCTACAGAAGTACCGTAGTCAATATGTTTGACTTCTACAGGACATACACCAAACCACGCTTGGCCGTTGATTTTGATATAGGTTTCGTTCAAATCAATGGTGCCTCTAAATGGATTATGAAAGGTGACACCACTACCGAAACACAAATTTAAAGAAGAACCATAAATTGCGCTATTTCTTGTTATTGTTGCCACTTCAGTCCAGGTATTGCCTTGTTTGATACTAAACTTTTCTTGGTAAGTATCTTTGTTGTAATTATATTTCAAGTCGTAAGTAGTATCAGCAGATAATTGATAATTCGTAGTAGCACTGCTCCAGTTTGAGCCATCCATAGAGGCCAAGCTGCCAAGATAACCTGTATTTAGAAACAAGTTTGTTCCGCCGAAAACACCGCCAGATACAAGTTGACTTATAAGATACTGATAACCCGTCATATCAGAGGGAGTCTTTAGCTTAAATTGAATTTCTATATGCTTATCAATAGCTGTATTACTAGAAAATGACTCCGTTTTAATGTAAGATGACGCAGCAAAATCAGAAACAACACCCTCTACAAGGGTAGGAGTTCCAACAATCGTGTAAGTATGAGAACCTGTTACCCTATGATTTAATGCCATAATATACCCCCTTATTGGCTTACGATTATAGTCCAGGTGTGGGTAGTGCTGTCAAAACTTTGCTTGATACCGCCCACGGTACTGGCCGTTGCGTAAGGCAACTGGCTGCTGACTACTTTACCTGTTGCATCTAAGCCTGCCACCCCGTTAGCGGCCGATTTTTGGGCAAGGGGCAGATAGGTGGCTTGGGCATTGGTTTGCGTGAGATAAGTGCCGGACGCTTCGGTTTTGGTAAGCAAGTTATCCGGCTCCAAATTGGTACTAAATGCACCGACGGCGTTCCAGGAGCTGTCCGCCGCATTCCACATATATAAGACGACAATGGGGTGATTCTCCAAGTCTGTTTGCTCTTGCGGTACCGCATAGACATATTTGCTGTTCCCGCTGGCCGGAAGCGCGCTGACAAATTCAATAAAATGCAACTGGCTGATTTGTGCGGCCAAGGCATCGTCGGCCGCGCTGCGGGCAGCCGCTTCGGCCGTTAGATTCGTTTGCAGCGACGTATCTGCCGTTGCGCGCGCGGTACTCTCCGCGCTTAGCGCCGAGGTCAGCGTAGCATCTTTTTGAGCCAGTGTACCGGTTAACGTCTGGATATTTTGCTGCAACGTCACATCCGCTTGCAAGCGGGTGCTGCTTTCATCTTGCATATTTTGCTGCAAGGTTTGTTTGGTTTGTTCCACGCTGGCCAACGCACCGCTCAGCGCCGTCGTTTGTGACGCCGCCAACTCATCCAAAAACGTTTGCGCATCCGCCCCGGTTTTGTTAGAAGACACGGGATATTTGATGCTGCGCGTGACCTGTTCGGCCAACTCTTGCACGTTTAAGGTAAGTTTATCATAGCCTTGCTCTAACGCTTGGGCATCTAACGTCCCTTGCTGGGTGAAGCTCAGCGGTTGAGTCAGCGGCGTGCGGCGCAGCAAGGTAAGGGTGTAGCCGGTGCTTAACGCACTTAGACCGCTGGAAGTGGTGGGATATTCCAGGATGTGCTGCGCCAAGTGAAGCTCATAAGCGCTGGTCAGCTGGGTTTGTGTACCGTCGGGCGCGGTGACATACACTTCTAAATCCTGCTCCGATAAAAGCGGGAAATCCACTTCCCATTCCCGGTTTTCTCCGTCTGCTTGATACGTCCGTTTACAAATTTGTGAAGCAATACTCATACAATTTCTCCTTAGTTAAATAACGATACAACGGCTTGGCCTAAACTGCCCAAGCGGCTCTTTTTGCGGGCACTGCGCCGGTAGTTGCGCACCGCTTGCAAAAGTTGCTGCCAGCGGGTGCGGAAATTCTTTTGCGCAACGGCGCCTTGTGTTTGCAACTGTGTTTGGGCTTGCGCCTGCTGTAAGGCTCGCGTTAACTGGGCACTCTGCACGTCCTCCGCCGCGCTGGCCGAAGTGCCGCTTACCCCATGGGCTGCCCGGGCCGCCTGGCGTTGGGCCAGCGCTTGCCGGGCCGTCTCTTGGGCCTGTTGCACTTTTTCGGCCGTCGAGCGGAACAAATACGCATGTTGCGCCTCATACGCTTGTTGCAAACGTTGCATTTGGGTTTGTGCGTCGTCTGCCAACGTGTTATATTTTTCCTTTTGGGTGCGGCTTGTTTGTTGGGCACGCACCAACGCCCATCCAAACTTTTTTCCGATTTCGATCATGTTTCCTCCTTTCTAAAAAAGCTATAATAGCTTTATGACTATACTGATTCTCTTTGCGCTGCTGTTACTGGCTGTAGTATACGCAGTGTTTTTTGTAGTGTTCAAGTTGGCGTGGCTTCTTTTCAAAAGTCACTCCAACAAAGGTCCGCTTATTACGGCGGGCGTATGCACGGTGCTGGTAGGCACGGTGCTTACCGTAGGTGCTTGGATGGGGGTGCGCCTGGTAACGGCTCCGTTTACGGAGCTGGCCGCACGCGTGAAACAAAACCCGGCCCCTGTCTACGGGCAACGCGTATATCAAGACAACCGTTTCCCTTTTGAGCTGACCGTGTACGACGGGATGGATTTCTCCAAGTGGATTTCGTTGGGCGGGCTGGACTTAAAACTGGGCATTGATACCAATGCGTTTAAGAAAAATGCCCAAGGCAAACCCCACGAAAACTTCCTCATTTCCATCCTGGCACGCCAAAGTGCCATTGATGATAAAGACCCGCTGCAAGTGCTGCAAAGCCAACTGGAAGCAGCCCAAGCCCAACGCCGCTTGACGTTATCTTCGCAAGAGCGCACCACGATAAACGACCTGCCGGCCTACCTGGCACAAGGCGAAGCCTATTCCAACCGCGGCAAAATTAACTTTTGGGTCAGCGGAGTGCAAACCGCACCGGACACCTTGTATTACGTAGGAGTATTGGCGTTGTTAGATACTCCCCAAGTGCAGCAGCAAGCCCAAAGTATGGTAAGCAGTTTTCACCTGATTGCACAACCCCGGTAATTTACACCCAGGGTTTAACGGGCTTTCGGGCACACCGAAAGCCCGTTCTTTCTTATACGGCGCTCACTTCCACGCAAAGCAGCGTAAGAGGCAGCGGATCGTCTT
>CAMVRX010000073.1 GCA_947170005.1 uncultured Elusimicrobium sp. | reverse complement strand
TGTCAGGTCCAAAATTTAAACCTCGCGAAAGCGGGGTTTTATTTTGACCTGCAGGCGCTAGATAACACCAAGAGGCCAGGGTCGCAAGTTGGGTCCGGTGTCAGCTCCTTCATTTACAACAAAAACCCGCCTTTCGGCGGGTTTAAAATTTTTATCCATCCTTTTAAACTTAGGCTTCGTCGCCAATGTACTTTTTTACTTTGGCTACTAAGTCCGTGAGTGCAAACGGTTTGGAACAAAACCCTTTTACTTGCGGGAACATGGTAAACATCTTTTGCGATTCTACCAAGGCCGACGTTACCAATACCGGGATGTTAATCAAATTTTCATCTTCGGACATGATTTTCACAATGCTCGCCCCGTCCAGCCCGGGCAACATCACGTCCAAAATGACCAAGTGCGGGTGAAATTCTTTCATTTGGGCGATGGCATCGCGGCCTGTTTGGCAAACGGCAATTTCGTATCCTTCGCGCGACAGAACCAACATCAACAGTTCAATAATACTTATTTCATCTTCTACAATTAAAATTCTTTTCTGCATTTCAAACTCCTTTATAATTTATTATACTTTTTTATATGCCCAAAAAAAACTTTAATGCCTCCGTTCTTCCTAAAATGCGTGCTTTTACGTCCAAACTTATCACCCGCAAGGACTGCGTATTAGTAGGCCTATCCGGCGGGGCGGATTCGGTGTGCTTACTTCATTTTTTGCAGTATGTAGCCAAAGAAAAACACTTTGCACTGGCGGCTGTGCACGTTAATCACGGGCTGCGCGGGCGGGCTGCGGCGGCCGATGAAAAATTTTGCAAAACGCTGTGCCAACAACTGGGCATTGATTTGTTTGTTAAAAAGGTAAACGCCAAAGCGGTCGCTAAAAAGTATGATTTAAGCCCCGAACACGGCGCACGCAAAGCCCGCTACCAAGCCTACGCGCAAATTGCCAAAAAGTGGGGAGCTACCAAGTTGGCCCTCGGCCACCATTTGGACGACCAAGCCGAAACGTTTTTATTAAATTTGCTGCGCGGCACCAAAGCACAAGGGTTGGCCGGCATCCCGCTGCACCGTCCGCTGGGGCCGGGGGTAGAAATTGTACGCCCGCTGCTATGCATTACGCGCGCGCAGGTGGAAGAATATCTCCGGCAAAATCAACTCGCACACGTAACCGACCAAACCAATTTTGACGATGCTTACCGCCGCAACTGGGTGCGGGGTACGCTGCTGCCGCTGTTGGAAAGCAAGCAGCCGCAAATCCGGCAGCATCTGGCCCAGTTTGCCGCCGAAATCGCTGCGCTTATCCAAAAATAAAATAGGTCCAATTTCCGCTTTTTTACGGCAAGACAATTTGCTACCATATTGCTATGTATAAAAGTGCCGTATTAGCGTTTGCCGCGCAAAACCGCCTTACCGTTACCGGGCTTACCTTCCGTTCGCAGGATGTGCACTCCGGTTTCGTGTTTTTTGCGCTTCAAGGGGCCAACGTGGACGGCAACCAATTTATTGCCGATGCCGTCCAACGCGGGGCTTGTTTGGTGGTTTCGGCTCAACCCGCCGCGCAAGATTACGGCGTGCCGTTTTTCCTCTCGCAAGATATAGATAAAGACATGGCCGACGGCGCGTATGAATTTTATAGTCGCCCGTCGGATGCGCTTGGCATGTGGGGCATTACGGGCACCAAAGGCAAAACCTCTATTGCGTATTTGCTGGAAAGTATTT
The DNA here is from genome assembly GCA_947170005.1 of uncultured Elusimicrobium sp. GTDB lineage: Bacteria > Elusimicrobiota > Elusimicrobia > Elusimicrobiales > Elusimicrobiaceae > Avelusimicrobium. Next base: position 3,284 of record CAMVRX010000073.1, on the reverse strand, counting down.
TGACAACAGCCGGGCGCAAAACCGGCGTATTTGGCACCGTCAATTACCGTGCGGGCGGACAGGAAATTTGCAAAGCCCCCAACACTACTCCGGCGGCCTTAACGCTTTTTAAGCTGCTAGCCCAAATGAAAAACGAGCATTGTACCGATGTAGTGATGGAAGTGTCTTCCCACGCATTGGAGTTGCAGCGGGTACGCAACATTTGGTACAACACGGCTATTTTTACCAACTTACAGCGCGACCATTTAGACTTTCACCACACCTTTGAAAATTACTTTGCCGCCAAAGTGAAACTGTTTGAAAACTTGGCTGACCCGGCCAACCCCAAGCCGAACCGCGTAGCCGTGATTAACGCCGATGACACATACGGCCAACGGCTCATAAAACTCCTGCATGGGCGTGTGAAAATCGTTACCTTTGGCTTGCACTTCCCGGCCGATTTTACGGCTACAAATATCTGCGAAAGTTTAACCGGTACCTCGTTTGAAATAAACGGTGTGCCCATGCAAATTAACCTCTTGGGCAAACACAATGTCTATAATTCCTTAGCGGCATGTGCGGCCGCGCAAGCCAATGGAATTTCACTAAATGTAGTGGCGCGCGGGCTTTGCGCCTTGCCGGGGGTGCCCGGCCGTATGGAACGCATAGACGTGGGGCAGCCCTTTTTTACGTATGTGGATTTTGCCTATACCAACGAGTCTTTGCAGCGCGCCTTTGACACGGTAGAACCGTTCAAACAAGGCCGTGTGCTACTGGTATTTGGTTGCGGCGGCCAGCGCGACCGCACCAAACGGCCTTTCATGGGACGTACCGCGTGCGAGCGGGCCGACTTTGTATTTTTAACCAATGATAATCCCCGCTGCGAGGACCCGAAACAAATTTTTGACGATATTTTGGCCGGCATGCAGGGGCGTACCAACTTTGTCATAGAGCCGGACCGTAAGGCCGCTATTGGACAGGCTTTGGCCGCCGCCCGGCCGGGCGACATTGTCATTATTGCCGGCAAAGGGCATGAAGATTACCAGCTCATCGGTACGCAAAAACGGCATTTTTCGGACCAGGAAACCGTACGCGCGTTCTTAAAAGGGGGCAACCGTGTTTAATTTAGCTCATTTCTCGTCTAAAAGGGCGGCCGTTTTAGGCGGCGGAAAAAGCGGCCAGGCCGTAGCCCAGTTGCTGGCAGCCCAGGGGTGTGAGGTGCTTATTAGCGACGAAGGAACCGTGACTTTACAAACGCCCTCGGCTCAAATTGCGGTAGAAAGCAACGGCCACACCGAACAAGTTTTTTTAGCCGATTTTATTGTCAAAAGTCCGGGCATTTTCCCGCAAAGTGCTGTTATTTTAAAAGCGCGCGAGCTGGGCATCCCGGTATTTAGCGAATTGGAAGTAGCGCTTTCCTTTTTGCCCGAAAATGTAAGCATTTTAGCCGTAACCGGCACCAATGGAAAAACCACCACTACCACACTTTTGGGCAAAATTTTGGAAAAAAAGTTTTCACGTGAAAACTTTGTGAGCAAAGTTATTGTTTGCGGAAACATTGGCAACCCGGTCTCCAACGCGGTAGCACAAGCCAGGCCGGGGGATCAAATGGTCATTGAGGTTTCCAGCTACCAGCTGGAAGACAGCAGCTATTTTCATCCGCAGGTGGCCGGGCTTTTAAACATTACGCCCGACCATTTGGACCACCACGGCGGCATGAAAAATTATATAGCGGCCAAAGCACGCATTTTTAAGGACCAAACCCCGCAGGATGTAGCCGTATTAAATGCGGCCGATGCGGTGTGCGCCCAGCTGGCGGAGGGACTGAAGGGGCAAGTGTTGGCGTTTGCCGCGCAGCCCAAACATTGGTTAAAAAGCGATGTATTTTACGACGGGGATGAGCTGATTTTTAGCCAGGGGGCCCGCATCCGCCCGCCGCATTTGCGCGGGATACACAATATAGAAAATGCGATGGCCGCCGCCCTTATGGGCCTGGCGGGCGGTGCCTTGCCCGACGATATTCAGGCGGCGTTTGACGAATTTTGTGCGATGGAACACCGCATTGAGCCGGTGGCTACCGTACGTGGCGTGCAGTATATTAACGACTCAAAAGCGACTAATTTGGATTCTACGGTTACCGCTTTAAAAAGTTTTGAAGACACCAAGCGGATTTGGCTTATTTTAGGCGGGCGCGATAAAGGGGCCTCGTATGAAGTGCTGCTGCCGTACTTAAAGAAGCATTGTAAGCAGGTGCTTACGATTGGCGAGAGCATGGATAAGATCGAACGCGAACTGAAAGGCGGGTTCCCAATTGTGCGCTGCACGACGTTGGAGCGTGCCGTGCAATACGCCCACGCGCACGCGCAGGAGGGGGACCTGGTGCTATTATCCCCGGCGTGTGCCAGCTTTGACCAGTTTAAAAGTTTTGAGCAGCGGGGGACGTGTTTTAAGCAATTGGTGGCGCAGCTTACGTAGTAGTTGCTGCGTAAGACCTACTTTATAAAAAGGCTGGTAAAAACCGGCCTTTTTTATTATACTATAGGTACAATTTTATCTGTTTTTGGAACCGTTTAAGAAACGGAGTTGCTTTTTTTAAGCACTAGCGATCTCCAAAAACAGCCGTTTAGGCGCAACGTAAATGGACTAATTACCCAGTTATGTTGTGCCGAGTGTTTACCGTGTAACGGTAATCCGCGGCTGTTTTGTTTAGGTACTGATCGCTAGGCCTAGGCACAATAGCCGTTTTTGCATGCGTTTTCCAAACAGATGAATTGAAACTAAATCTGTACAAGGAGAAATGACATGACAAAAGAATTATTGAAAAACAAGAGGAACCCCCTCACCCGGCTTTCGGTCCCCCTCTGCCAAAAGGAAGGCTTTATAGACAACCCTCCTTCCCCGCCTACGGCGGTACTCCCTCCACAAGGGCGGGAGATGAGCCGAGCCTTCACCCTCATAGAGCTACTTGTGGTGGTGCTGATTATTGGTATTTTGGCGGCGGTGGCGGTACCCCAATACCAAAAAGCGGTTTTTAAGTCGCGCATGAGTGAAGCTTTTATGAACTTAAAAGCAGTTAAAACTGCTATTGAGGTATGTGAGCTGGAACATGGGAAGGTGGATATTGGGAATGGAAATGACACTTGCTTTTATCCTGCCAATTGGGATATTTCGATTGGGGAAGAGGATGGCGAGTCTCTCCAAACAAAAGATTTTTGGTACAAATATGACGCTGTTTTAAATGGAGAGGATCATGTTGCGGTTGCTCTTCATAAACCTACCGATGTTTGTATTTGTATTCACAGGGA
>CAMVRX010000072.1 GCA_947170005.1 uncultured Elusimicrobium sp. | reverse complement strand
TTTGGTAAATTTTGACAGTAGGACCTATATAAATACAGGAGTACGCACCATGAAAGAATGTTGTTTTAGGAGCCGTTTTTGCTCAAAAGCGGGTTTCACGCTTATTGAGTTGCTCGTTGTTGTGTTAATTATCGGTATTTTGGCGGCGGTAGCTGTGCCGCAGTATCAAAAAGCAGTTATAAAATCACGAATAGCAACTATGCAGCCTGTTATCAAGCAGATTGAACAATCTATGAAACTCATGGCGTTGCAGGGGGAAAGTGCAGATAACCTGCGTGATTTTACCAATATAGATTTACCATGTGAAAAATGGAGTGAAGAGGGAGATTGTGAAAAAATGAATGACTTTTACTATACTGCATCTTTTACGAGTAACGGATTTATCACTGTTGGTCCCTTTGTGTTTAATTATGATAAGAACGGAAATTTAGTTACAAAAGAGTGTTACAGTGCTGATTCAGAAGATAGAAAATACTGTCAAGCGGTTGGATGCCCGAATACAACGGAATGGATGTGTTCGGAATAGTTACTTAAACAGCGTCAGCACAATGCCTTTTAAAGCGGTTTTAGGGTCCAAATTGGCACCGGATTTAAGTCCGGCGTCCACTTCTATAAGCTTATTGAGAGCCGCTAAAAACTGCGTGCTGGGCGGGAAATTGCGCGCATTTTGCACCAGGCGGCTCTCCCAAAACATAAGTCCGGCGGCGCGTAAAATTTCGCTGGGGGCCATCCCGGCTTCGCTCAGGCGTTTGATGCGGGCCATTTTTAAAATGGGGTAGCTCATTTTAGCCAATACAGCCACAGGTTCTTCGCCACTGTCTAAGAGCTTGTCAATTTGCGCCAGTGCGCGGGTTTTATGGCACGCGGTTAGCGCGTTGGAGAGTTCAAACGGATTTTCTTCTTTTTTAAACCCAATGCACGCCAGTACGTCTTGCGGGGTAAGGGTTTTATCCTCGCGCTGGGCGGTAAATAAGTAAAGCTTTTCCATTTCGTTACCCAGGGCGCTTAAATCGCTGCCGATATATTCACACAGCAGGTCCACCGCTTCAAAGGTGGGTTTGAGCCCCAGTTCGGTTAGTTTTTGGCGCGCCCACGCGGCCAGCTCCTGGTCTTTAAGTTCGTCAAAAGCAACTACGCGGCCTACTTCGCCGCAAGCGTCCGCCAGGGTTTTATCCGTCTTTAATTTTTTGGAATCGTTATGCGTAAGTACCAAGGTGGTGGTAGCCAGCGGGTTTTGTGCGTATTTTACTAAGGCCGCTTGCTCTTTGGAGCCTTTGCGCAGTTTGTCCACGTCGGTTAAGATAATCAGCCGCACGTTTGAAAACACCGGGGCGGTGTTGGCCTGGGCCAGGGCTTCGCTTATATCTGCCGAGGTGGCTTGCGCTTTAAAAAAGTTGAAATCATCCGGGCGCAGCAACGTGCGCAGCTGTTCCATGACTAGCCGTTTGCGTTCCACGTCTTCCCCGGTAAGTAAATATACGGGGGCCGTGGTGCCTTTGGCCAGTTCGGCTTGGAGTTTTTCTGCGCTGATTTTGGGCATTAGAGGGGCTCGGTAATGGTGGTATATTCCGGGTTATTCATTACTTTTTTCTTGTTTTCACTGCGCACGGAACCAAATCCGTCCACCGTGCGCTTGACAATATCTTTAGAGAGTTTTTCAAAGATAATATCGCGCGCTTGTTGCTCGGTCATACCGCCGGGCAGCGTGCTGGCGGCGTAAATTTGGGTGCCCAAGAGGGCCGGCTCGCGCCAGACGGGGGTATTGGTGGTGGCATCCATAAACACCACATCTAACCAAATATCCATTTTGTAAACGGTGGGGATGAGCTGGCTGTCGTACTGGACGGGCACGTTTAAGTAGCGCGAAATGGTGGTAACTACCACGCCTTGCGCGCCGTTATTTTCGGCCACAATTTGGTACATGCCGTTGCGTAAAAACGTATCGTAGAGTTCATTGTAAAACTTGTCTTCCAGCGCGAACACTTCCGTGCGGTTTAAAATAGGGCGCACGGCTATTTTTTTAATGTGTTGGGGCATAATTTGGGCTTGCGGGGTATAGACCACCTCTCCCCCGGCACATGCGGCCAAACACGCACAAACGGCTAGGAATAAACTCAATTTTTTCATATACGCTCCGTTTATTTTTTGGGTGCGGCCACAATGCTGACGATGCGGCCGGGCACGACAATTACTTTTTTAATTTCCAGTTCTTTTAAGTAGCTTTGTACCTTGGCTAAGGCCAGGGCTTTTTGTTCAATTTCTTCACGGGCCGCGTTGCGGGCTACCACTAGCCGCTCGCGCACTTTGCCGTTGATTTGCACGCCCATATCCACAGTGTCTTCTTGCAGCAGGGCTTTGTTGGCAGTCGGCCAGGCGGTGTTTAGCACAAAGCCGGGATAGTTTTTTTGTTGCCAAATTTCCTCGGTAATGTGCGGGGCAAACGGGTGCAAAATTTGCAGGAATTTTTTGAAGGTATCCTCGTCTACTTGCGGCAGTTTGCTCAGGTCATTAAATAGTACCATTAGCGCAGAAATAGCCGTGTTAAAGCGAAGGTTTTCAATGTCCTCGCCTACTTTGGCAATGGTTTGGTGCAAAAGGACCGCGCTTTTTTGCGCAAGCGGCTGCGCGGTGAAAGTTACGCTTTCACTCCAGCCCCACACGCGTTTTAAAAAGCGGTTAATGCCTTCAATCCCTTTCATATCCCACGGTTTTTGGGCGTCAAACGGGCCCATAAACATTTCATACATACGAAACGCATCCGCGCCGTACTGGTTTAAAATCTCGTCGGGATTGATGACGTTTTTCTTGCTTTTGCTCATCTTTTCCACCATAGAAGAGAGTTCCTCCCCGGTGGTTTTTAAGAAGGCTTTGCCGTCTTTAAAGTCAATTTCGTCGTAGCTGTGGTAGTTGCCCATTTTGTCCCGGTACGAGAAGGCCAAAATCATCCCCTGGTGGCGGAGTTTTTGGAACGGTTCCGGGTGGGAAACTACGCCCAAATCATACAGTACATGGTGCCAAAAGCGCGCATATAACAGGTGCAACACCGCGTGTTCGGCCCCGCCGATGTAGCAGTCCACCGGGTCCCAGGCTTTTTCCAAGGCCGGGTCCACGAGGGCTTTGTCATTATGCGGGTCCATATAGCGCAAATAATACCAGCACGAGCCCGCCCACTGGGGCATGGTGTTGGTCTCCCGCTTGGCCGGGCCGCCGCAGCGGGGGCAAGTGGTATTGACCCAGTCCGTTACCGTGGCGAGGGGAGACTCGCCGGTGCCGGAAGGTTCAAATTTTTCCACTTCAGGCAGCGTTAAGGGCAGTTGAGACTCGGGCAGCGGCACCACGCCGCATTTATCGCAGTGTACAATGGGGATGGGTTCGCCCCAATACCGTTGCCGGGCAAACACCCAATCACGCAGTTTGTAGGTAGTTTTGGCGTTGCCGCAGTGGTGCTCTTCCAGCCACTTGATCATAGCGGCTTTACTCTCTTGCACATGCAAACCGTTTAAAAAGCCGGAATTGACTAGTTCGCCGTCGCCGGTGAAAGCTTCTTTTTCCACGCCTTGCTCGCTCTTAATCACTTCTATAATTTTCAGGCCAAATTTCTGGGCGAAGGCATAGTCGCGCTCGTCGTGTGCGGGAACGGCCATAATGGCCCCGGTGCCGTAACCCATCAGCACATAATCGCTGGTCCATACGGGGATTTTGGCCCCGTTTACCGGGTTAATGGCATACGCACCCGTAAACACGCCAGTTTTTTCTTTGTTTAACTCGCCGCGCTCCAGATCGCTTTTTTTGGCGGCCTCTTTTTGATAAGCGGTTACGGCGGTTTGTTGCTCGGGTGAAACGATTTTTTGCAAAATGGGGTGTTCCGGCGAGACGACCATATATGTAGCGCCAAAGAGCGTATCGGGCCGGGTGGTAAATACGGTCAGCGTCTCGTTAAAGCCGTCTAACTTGAAAACGACGTTGGCCCCTTGGGATTTACCAATCCAGTTGCGCTGCATGGTGAGTGTGCTTTCCGGCCAGTCCAGCTGGTCCAAGCCGGCGAGCAGTTTTTCGGCATAGTCGGTAATTTTTAAAATCCATTGGCGCAGTGCCTTGCGCTGTATTTCGTGGCCGCAGCGCTCGCACTTACCGTTGAAAACTTCCTCGTTAGCAAGCCCTGTTTTGCACGACGGACACCAGTTAATCGGCACGGAGGACTCATACGCCAGGCCCTTTTTAAACAGCTGCAAAAAGATCCACTGGGTCCATTTGTAATAGTTGGGGTCCGTGGTGTCTACTTCGCGCGACCAGTCATACGCCAAGCCGATAGATTTAATTTGGCGGCGGAAATTATCAATATTTTTTTGTGTGGTAATACGCGGGTGTACGCCGGTGGCGATGGCGTAGTTTTCGGCCGGCAAGCCAAACGCATCCCATCCCATAGGGTGCAACACACTGTAGCCGTTCATGCGTTTGTAGCGGGTTAAAATATCCGAGGCGGTATAGCCTTCCGGATGGCCGACGTGCAGCCCCGCCCCTGAGGGGTACGGATACATGTCTAAGCAATAAAATTTTTTAGCGCCGGGCAGACGCGGGCTGGCAAAGAGGTTTTCTTTTTCCCAGCGGGCTTGTTGTTTTTTATCAATTTCGGGAAAGTTCATATTACCTGTATTGTACAAAATTTAAGGGTTTGGGAGGGTATAATGTGCAACTATCGGCACTTCTCCAAGTATCAGGTCAAATAGAGGATAAGATGATTTTTCAGATTTGAGGCAGATTTGGCCAAGGGTTAGCAAAAAGCTCTCTTTGCCTTTGCGCCGCTGGACTTTTGCGGTTAGTACGCCCTTTGTTTTGCGCAGGTATAGTTACTATGCCAAGCAAAAAAAGAATGTAATAGCCCAAAAGGACGCGGCCCAAAGGGTTTAGCCGTTTTTGAGTTCGGCTTTGTTAAAAAAGTTTGCCAATCATAGCATTGTCTGCACTTTTTTGCCGCGCCTCACGGAACAAAAACGGCTAAACGCAAAGAGCAATTAGAGCTTCTTGCTAACCCTAAGTTGCCCGAAGCTGTACTGCTAGGTACTGCGAGTGACAAGTCGGTG
>CAMVRX010000071.1 GCA_947170005.1 uncultured Elusimicrobium sp. | reverse complement strand
TCTTTGCGGATGGTGGTTTTCCACCCGTCAATTTCTTCAAAGCCTTCGTTATATTGCATTTGCAGCTGTTCGGCGGTGCTGCGGGCGGAGCTGGCAGCTCTTTGTTGCAGCCGGCGCAGGTTCTCCTCGTCTTGGGCCAGCTGGGCTTCCATCTCACGCATATAGGCTAAGCTGGCTGCTTCCTCTTGCAACGCTTGTTGGTATTCGCGGTCGGCCTGGCCGGTTACTTGGCGTGCCGTGGTAGACGGCGGCATGTATTGGCGGTCGGCGGTTAAGGTGCTCAAATCCTCGGCCGTAGCGTGGAAGGTGTTGGCCCCTTCGCCCAATAAGTAGTTGGCAGCCGGTGCGTTCCCGATGGCAATAGCCGTCATTAAAGCGGTATTGTTAGCTGCATCCATGGCGTTAATATCGGCCCCTTTGCGCAGTAACATTTCCGTTGCGTTTAACGTGGGCGAATAGACACTGTAAATCAAGGCCGGTTTGCCTTGGGCATCCTTCTGTTCCAGGCGGATGTCGTTTCTATGTAGTAAAGAGCTTACACATTCGTCGTTGCCTTTAGCGGCCGCACGCATCAGCGGGGTAACGCCGTTAATATCCGGCGTGTTGGGGGTGGCCCCCGCCGCTAACAGAGCACGTAACGCTTCGGCTTTCCCGGCCTCGGCCGCGTAGGCCAAGGGGGTGCGCCCTTCGTTATCGGGCAAGTTTACGTTGGCTTTGTAATTAAGTAAGGTGCGTACGACGGACGTATTCCCTTCGGCCGCCGCTACTGCCAAAGCGCTGGCCCCGGTATAGGGGTTGCGGAAGTTCGGGTTGGCGCGGTTGGTGAGTAAGGTTTTTACGTTTTTATTATTCCCTTTTTGGGCGGCATAAATCAGCGGAGTATTGCCGGATACGTCGGGCCGGTCAATAGCTTGTGGGGTCAGCTGCGCAAACGTCTTAAGCAGCTTGGCGTTATCAAAATAGGCCGTATAAAGAAGCGGGGTTTTGCCTGTTTCGTCCTCGGCATCGGGCTGGGCGCCGTGGCTAAGTAAGTATTTTACCACCTCGTCATTACCCGCCGCAGCGGCGGCAATCAGCGGGGTGACCCCAAACGGGGAAGCCTCGTTGATTTCGGCCCCGGCATCTACTAAGTATTTTAAAATGGTCATGTTGCCTTTTTCGGCGGCCACGGTCATCGGCGTGATGCCGGCGTAGTTGCGTTCATTTACATCCACATTGGCGTAGATGAGCGTGCGTACGCGGTCTTCATCGCCCAGTTTAATGGCGCGAATTAAGGACGTGTCGTAGACGTATTTGGTTTTGGCCGGGGTGCGGTTATTGCCTAAGGTGCTGCTGGCGTAATTTTCTTGGGTAGCCCCAAAGACTTTCCCGCGGTAAATATCCCCTTCCTGTTGGGCCTGTTGGGCGGCCACTTGGGCGGCCAAACGGGCGCGGCGGGCATTGCGTTCTGCCAAAGTGTCCCCGCCGATAGAACTGTCACTGCTGTAGCCCTCTTGCTGCTGGGCCATAAGCGGCCAGGCAAAAGCGGCTAGTGCTACAAACAGAATTGTTTTTTTCATGCTCATTCTCCTCCAACTACATTATAACATAAACAGGCGTTTTATGGGATTTGTTTATGGAAAAATTTCTTTAAGGGGAAGTTTACACAAAAAACAGCGGGGCGATCCGCTGCTTTTTGCTTAAAATGCTTACATTTTTTTAAAAAAGTTTTCACGTGAAAACTTTTTCTTTACTAACAACATATTGCGAATTGTCTAATTTAGCAAAAAGTAATCCTCCGGGCGCCAGGCATTCGGGTCGGATGTACCCATGCTTTTGCAAACATCATGTGCCTTGGCGCTTTTCCCATACGCTAGACAATAGTGTCTGTATGGATCATCTGGCTTATTGCTAAACTCAAAATCAGGTAAATCCTCATTATAAATTTTAGCGGAACAATATGTTTTTCCGTGGCAAGAATAATAGTATTTATGAGAATTTGCAGTTTCTTCAGTCACATCTCCTAAGAAACTATCGGCCTGAATTTCCACATCCAATTTGCTTAGGTCGTCAGTAAAATCTCCGTTGGCCAGAAAATAAGCCATTTGGGCCTGCTTCAAGGTTTTCAGCACGCTGATTGCTTCAGTTGCTCGGGATTTTGCTACTGCTTTTTGGTACTGTGGCACAGCTACGGCGGCTAGGATGCCGATGATGAGTACGACGACTAACAACTCAATGAGGGTAAACCCCCGTTTTTGTAGGTTCTTCATGTTTTTTCTCCTTAACTGATGTTTTATTTGCCTGTTAAGGAACCTACAAAAACGGCTGTCACGATATGGTTAGTTCCACCTTCCCGTACAGCAACAGCCGGGTTTCCCGCGGTGAAACGGGAAACACTTTTAGCACAACAAGTTGTACGGGCTTGTTGTGCCTACTTATTCGGCTGTTTTTGGCGTGGAACTAACTCTTCAGTAAGCCGTATACTTTCTATACGGTTCCAAAAACAGAAACAAATTTATTTACTACAGTTCTATTCTAACATAATTCTTTTTTGGTGTGCAATAAAGAACGCACCTGTTGAAGGTGCGTTAAATTTAGAAACTACTAGAGCGCAGGGTTATAACGAAATTGCGCTGACCGGGCAGGTGCCGGCACAAGAGCCGCATTCAATGCATTTTTCAGCGTCAATTTTGCGTTTTCCGTCTACTTCGCTAATGGCGCCTACCGGGCAGGAAGATTCACAGGCACCGCAGTTGATGCAAACATCGGGGTTTACTTTATAAGCCATAATTATTCTCCTATATATAGAATTACTATACCATATTATACTAAAAAAAGAAGGTTTGCAAGCCTTCCGTCGGGGGTGGGCCTTGCGGGGAGAAGGAAAAAGTGGTACAATATAAAAGTAAGGAAAACCTAACTTTTATGGAACAACAACATTCTCGTTCGTTATATCAATTAAAAGCCGGTAATACGGCTCAAATCAAAGAAATTCAGGCCGAAGGCAAACTGGCCCAAAAGCTGGCTGCCATGGGCTTGGTGCGCGGCCAGTTTATTACGCGCAAGAAAGGCTCTTCCCCCGTGGTGGTGGAAGTATCGGGGACCGAGGTAGCCATCGGGCGCGAGACGGCCAAAAAGATTTTAGTAACCGCTAAGAAAAATACATTCTTACTGGCGGGGAACCCCAATGTGGGCAAAAGCCTGATCTTCTCGCGCCTGACGGGGATTGGGATTATTTCGTCCAATTTCCCGGGCACGACGGTGGGGCTGAACTACGGTACTACGCATTTTGCGGGAGAGTCTTACGATATTATTGACATCCCCGGGCTCTACCGCCTGGAAGAAGAGTGGCTTATTGAAGGCAAAAAGCGCAATTTGTTTAAAGATTTGGAGTATGATTTTATTGTGTGTGTGGCGGATGCGTCGCACCTGGAGCGCAATTTGTTTTTTGTGCTGGAAATTTTGCAGCTTAAAAAACCGCTGATTTTGATGCTCAATAAATTTGACGAGGCCCAACGCAAAGGGATTACCATTGACGTAAAAAAACTTTCCAAACTCTTGGGCATCCCGGTTATTCCCACCGTGGCCACCACGGGCGAGGGGCTTAAAGCGTTGGAGCGCGAAGCCATTAAACTGGCAAGCCAGCCCGCACAAACCCCGGCCTTGGTAATTCCCCCCTCCGTCGAGGAATGCTGGCAAACTATTGGCCGCATTATTCACGAGGTGCAACAAGTAAAACACAAACACCCGTCGTTTTGGGAGCATTTGCAAGGGTGGGCCACGGCGCCGGCCACGGGGCTGCCGATTGCGTTAGTGACGCTGGTTATTTCGTTTTTCTTAGTGCGCTTGGTGGGTGAAAGTTTAATTGACTGGTTAGACCCGCTGTACGAAAATTATTATTTCCCATTTTTGGAAAAATTGTTGGCGCCCATGAAAGACAATGTGCTGGGGCTGCTGCTGCTGGGCGACGGCGGCGAGAATTATTTTGGCGTGCTGACCGACGGGCTGCACATTGCGTTGGTGGACGTGATGCCCTATGTGTTTGCGTTTTATGCGCTACTCGGTTTTTTGGGCGAGCTGGGTTATCTGCCGCGCTTGGCGGTGTTACTGGACCGGATTTTGCACAAAATCGGGTTGCACGGGTATGGGTCGCTGCCGATTATGCTGGGGTTTGGTTGTAAAGTGCCTGCCGTGATGGGCGTGCGCGTGTTGGAAACGCGGCGCGAGCGTGTGATTGCCTTGGCGCTTATTTTGGTGCTGGCGCCGTGTATTTCGCAAACGGCTATGATTATTTCTATTTTATCCCCCTACGGCGTGAAATATATGCTGATGGTATTTGGGGCGCTATTTGTAAACGGGGTGCTGATTGGCACACTGCTAAATAAACTCATGCGCGGCGAAACGCCCGAGCTGTTTATGGAAATTCCGTCTTGGCAAGTGCCGCAGCTGCGCCCCTTAGCGCGCAAAATTTGGATCCGCATGAAGGAGTATTTAGTAGATGCGCTGCCGCTTATTTTGGTAGGGATTTTATTTGTGGACTTGATGCAGCTTTCCGGCGTGACGGCGTGGCTGACGCAAATTTTGCGCGCGCCTGTGCAGTGGGCATTGGGGCTGCCGGCCGATGCTACCCCCCTCCTTCTCTTGGGGTTCTTGCGTAAGGATGTTTCTATTGCGCTGTTGGACCCGTTTCACTTAACCCCGCAAGCCTTAGTGGTGGCGTGCGTGTTTATGAGTATGTATATGCCGTGTGTAGCCACATTTTTTGTGATGTTGCGCGAGAGCGGCTGGAAAGACACGCTGCGCGTGGTGGCGCTGACGCTGGCGTTTGCCACGGTGACGGCCGTGGTGCTACGGACTATTTTGTTGTAATAGTGAAGGAGTTTTGAAATTAACAACGGCCCCGGCAATTTTTGCCGGGGCCGTATGAGTAGGACTCCTAAAAAATCCAACCTTCGTCTTCGTTGTAAACAGCCCCGGCTTTGGGACAAATTTCATCTTTCTCAGCACTAGTCTCTATATTGCAATAAAAAACACCCGGTGTCCCGCCGTCATATCCTTTCCCAACAAACGATATACTCCAGTCTTGGCCAATACGGCGCGCGCGCAACTCGCCCGCATAGCCCGGACTAACGTCTCTGGTACACTCCTCAATATATATAGTAAAGTATGAAGTTGTAATTTGAGAGTCG
>CAMVRX010000070.1 GCA_947170005.1 uncultured Elusimicrobium sp. | reverse complement strand
ATCCCCCGCGCGCCAAAATTTATTTAAACGTACTTCTGTGCTGGTGCATCCGGCCGATATTTACGTGGGTGCCAAGCCGGGCAAAGATACCTACGAGCAAGACCGCGAAGTGGATATTCACATCGTGGCTGTTACCCCGCAAGGCAAACCGGCCGAAACTACCGTTACGGCTGAAATTTACAAAGAAGAATATTACAGCGTGCGCAAAGTAGGTTTGGCGGGGCGTTTGGAATGGGTCAGCGAGAAAAAAGTCATCCCCTTCCCGGCACGCACGTTAACCGTTGGCAAGAAAGGTGCCACGCTGACGTTTACGCCGCATTCGGCGGGTTCGTATTACATCAAGCTTACCGCCAAAGATTTGTTTGGCCGCACCGTGCAGGGCGGCACGGACGTCTATGTATACGGCACAGATTCTTCGTACGGCCGCCGTCAGGATGATGACTTGCTGCCGCTGACGCAAAATAAGAATGAATATAAGGTGGGTCAAACGGCACGCATTGCGGTTTCTTCACCCTATGAAACGGCCCAAGCCCTGGTAACGGTAGAGCGCGAAGGAATTTTGGATGCGTGGGTAACTACTGTCAAGGGCGGGCAATCCTTTATCCAGGTTCCCATCAAAGATACCTACCTACCCAACGTATATGTAGGGGTTACGTTGGTACAAGGCCGCAGCGCGGTGCCGCCCGGTGCCACGGAAGATTTGGGTAAACCGCAAGGCAAAACCGGGTACGTCAACTTAAACGTCGTGCCGGACCACAAGCGGATTGCCACCACGCTTAAAACCAATGCCAAAAACTACCGGCCCGGCCAGCAAGTAACGGTGGACCTTACCACCAAAGTGCGCGGCAAAGGTGTCCCGGCTGAGGTAGTGGTGATGGCAGTGGATGAAGGCATTTTGGCCTTGAGCAATTACCAAACGCCCGACTTGTTTGACTATTTTTACGGCAGCGTGCCCATATCCGTATTTACCATGGATAACCGCTCATACGTGATCGGCCAGCGCAATTTCGGCCAAAAAGGCGAAAACCGCGGCGGTGGCGGCGGTGCCAACAGCAAACTGGGAGGTACGGATTTACGTTCTCGTTTCCTGTTCACCCCCTATTATCAAGCGGCCGTCAAGACGGACGAAAAAGGCCGCGCACAGGTATCGTTTGAACTGCCGGACAATTTAACTACTTTTCGTATTATGGCGGTGTCGCTTACGCAAAGCGAATTTGGCAACGCACAAGAAACGATCCGCGTTTCCAAGCCGGTCATGGTGACGCCCAATTTGCCGCGTTTTGCGCGCGAAGGGGACCGTTTTGCCTGCGGGGTGATTGTGCATAATTACGAAGACAGCAAAGCTTCTTTTACCGTGCAGGCCACGGCCCAAGGCAGTGTGGAGCTTGACGGCCCGGCCCAACAGTTGGTCAAAGTGCCGCAAGGCCAGTCACAGGAAGTTACCTGGCAATGCCATGCTACCCACACGGGGGTCGCCACGTTGGCGTTTGTCGCCAAGGGCCGCTATAGTGACGGCGTACAAAGTGACATCACCGTTTCCACGCCGGAGCGGGAACAAACCTTAGCCGTGTTGGGGGCTACCCAAACCCACCAAGAGGAACTCATTGACCGCCCCGCACAGATATATGCGCCGGCGTCCAACCGGGTGAGTGTTTCGGCGGCTTCTACGGCGTTGTTGCAGCTCAAAGGGGCGCTTACGTATTTATTAAATTATCCGTATAATTGTTTAGAGCAACAACTCTCTAAAATCGTTCCGGCGGTGCGTGCGGCAGCCCTGGTGAGGGATTTTCAACTGGCCGACGAAACCGCCTTGCGCAAACAAACGCAAGAAGTGCTTAGCAATTTGCCTGCTTACCAGCATATTTCCGGTGGATTTGGCTACTGGCCTAATTCGTCGCCGGACCGATATGTTACTGCCTACGCGCTGGAAGTAGCTTTGCAAGCTAAAAAGGAAGGGTTTGATGTGCCCAGTCCATCGTTGGATAAGGCAGTTTTGTGGTTGGAAAAAGAAATCAATCAGCCTGTTTCCTCCGGCTATGCCTACAGTACGCAAGAGCGTGAAATTGCCCGTTCTTACGGGGCTTACGTTTTAGCGGGTTACGGCAAAAACATAGACAGCTTGTTTAATACCCTCTATGCCCAGCGGGCCCACTTGCCGCAAACCGCGCTGGGATATTTGTTGCAGGCTGCCCAGGCAAGCGGCCGCAGCGCGCAAATCCGGCAAGCCTTGGCCCAGCAACTCACCAATAAACTGGTCTACACGCCCACGTATGCGTATGTGGACGTGGGGGCCGGGTTCCCGTGGCTGCATATTACTAACGTAGCTGCCACCGCGCACACCTTGCAAGCCTTGCTGCAAGCGGGGCTGGCGCCCGACAACGCCTACCAAATGGCAGCCTGGCTGGTTAGCCAATTAAACGCGCAAGGCAACTGGAACGACACGTACACCAACGCCGCCGTGCTTACAGCCTTGCAAACCTATTATCAAACGGTGGAAGCTGCCGAGCCGCACTTTACAGCCACCGTCACCCAGGGCGATCAAACCCGCTTAACCGCGGTGTTTGAAGGGCGCAGCTTGCAAGAGCAAACCGCACAAGCACCTTTTGATGAGGTCTATGCCCAGGGGACCGAGGCCCGCTTTACGTTTGCCAAAGAGGGCGCCGGTACGCTGTATTATACGTTAAGCCAGCATTATACACCGGCTTCGTATGACAGCCCTGTAGACAGCGGTTTTAGCCTGACGCGTACGCTTTCTACACTAGATGGAAAACCCGTTGGCGAAATCCTCCCCGGGGAGCGTTACAAAGTAACGTTGCATATCAAAACGGCCGCCGCGCGCAGCTTTGTGGCGGTGGAAGATTACATCCCGGCCGGGTTTAACCTGGTAAATACCTCCCTGGCGACCGAATCGGCCTCCCAGGCCGAACTGCTCAGCGCGGACAATGCGTTGTTTAACCGGGTAGAACAATACGAGGACCGCATTTACGGCTTTGCCGATGAGTTACCCGCCGGGGAACATACGTTTAGCTACTTAGTAACGGCCGTAGCCGCGGGCACGTATACCTATCCCGCCGCGTGGGTGAGCCAAATGTACGCGCCGGAGGTATTTGGGCGTAATACTACGTCTGTGCTGGTTATTAAGTAATGCGGCGCGCAGTATCGGTCCTTTTACTATTACTTCTTCCCTGCCTGGTTGGCGGGGAAGAAGTTTTAATGCCTTCCATCCAATTATATGATAAAGACGGGCTTATCTTGCGTACATTTTCCACAACGCAGGGCACGTATTATCATCCTGTTTCGTTGGCGGAAATTTCCCCGTGGCTCATAGCCGCTGCCGTGGCAGCCGAAGACAAACGCTTTTACACGCACGACGGGGTGGACTTGGCTGCTGTGCTGCGCGCGGTGTGGCAGAATGCCAAAGAGGGGGGCGTGGTATCGGGGGCCTCTACCATTACGCAGCAGTTGGCCCGTGCCGTTTCCCCGCGCCCTAAAACCTTGTGGGGCAAAGCGCAAGAAGCCTTGGATGCTCTTTCTTTAGAGCGCAACCGTACCAAAGAAGAAATTTTAGAAGATTATTTTAACCGGCTGGAATTTGGCAACCGTACCCAGGGGGTACAAGCGGCCAGCCAATTTTATTTCAATACGGATGCTTCACACGTATCGGTTTCACAGGCGGCCTTCTTAGCGGGGCTGTTAAAATCGCCCACTTACTACAATCCGCTTTTGCATTTGAGCCGTGCCTTAAAACGGCGCGACTATGTGCTCGCGCAAATGAAAGCCAACGGTTTTATAGACGAAGAAATCTACCAATTGGCCCGGGAAGAAAAACTAATTTTGTCGGCTGCGCCGCGTGCATTAAAGGCGCCGCACTTTACACAATGGGTTTACGCTTTATTGCCGCCCGGCACCCGCACGGTACATACTTCGCTAGACAGTACCTTGCAAGCCCAGGCCGAGCAAGCCCTTAGCAATCATCTGTCGCACCTGACGGACAGCCACGTAACTAACGGGGCGGTTATCGTGCTGGAAAACGCCACCGGGCGGGTGTTGGCCTATGTAGGGTCGGCTGATTTTAACGATAAAAAACACAGCGGCCAAATAGACGGCGTGCGCGCCCTGCGCCAGCCGGGTTCCGCTTTAAAACCGTTTGTGTACGGGCTTGCGTTGGAACAGGGCAAATTGACCCCGGCCACGTTATTGGCCGATACGGATACATTCTTTGAAGGCGGCTTTAGGCCCCGCAATTACGATGAGGATTTCCACGGTTTGGTTTCGGTGCGCACGGCGTTGGCGTGTTCGTACAATATCCCGGCCGTCAAAGCGGCCGAACAGGTGGGCGCAAGTGCCTTATTGGATTTATTGCATCAGTTGGGGTTTTATTCGCTTAGCAAACAGGCTGATTTTTACGGCTTGGGGCTTTCGTTAGGCAACGGCGAGGTACGCCTGTTGGAGCTGGCCAATGCCTATGCCGCGTTGGCGCGCGGGGGGAAAACCCAAGCGGTGCAGTTGGCTGAGCAGCCCGATATCAAATGGCCCGCCAAAACCCAACAGGTGCTAAGTGCCCAAACGGCCTATTTGATTACCGATATTTTAAAAGACAATCAAGCCCGCTCGGCCGAGTTTGGGCTGAACAGCGCGCTCGTGGTGCCGTTTGAAATGGCTGCCAAAACGGGGACCTCCAAAGATTACAAAGACAATTTTGCCCTGGGTTATACCCCTCGTTGGACGGTGGGCGTATGGGTAGGCAATTTTGACGGCAGCCCCATGCAAAATGTTTCCGGCGTGACGGGTGCGGGCCCCATTTTGCACGATGTAGCGTTAGCAACACAGCAGCGTTACCCTTCCCCGGGTTTTACGGCCCCTAAGGGCATAAAGCCCGCGGTGCTGTGTAATGAAACCGGGCTTTTAGCCGGCCCGAAATGCCCGCACACACACTTAGAAATTTTTGATGAGAAACACTTGCCTGCCGTTTGCAGCGGGCAGCACCAACCCCCGGTTTCTTCCGTGCAAATCACTTCCCCGCAATCGGGCGATATTTTCTATGTGGACCCGGCCATGCCCCGCCGCGCCCAGCAGCTTAAACTCTCAGCCGATTGTGCGCAAGACGTATGCCGTTGGTCTGTGGACGGCAAGGCCTTGCCGGGCACGTCTTGTGAGTCCTGGTGGCCGTTATCGGGCGGCAAACATACTTTGTCTGTTGTGTGTGGTGGGCAAACAGACACGCTTTCCTTTGAAGTCGTAGAATAAGTATAAATAAAACAACTCTACAGGCTATGGATTACTTCCCCCCTGGAGGGGGAAGGTGGGCGAAG
>CAMVRX010000069.1 GCA_947170005.1 uncultured Elusimicrobium sp. | reverse complement strand
CGTTTCAAACCGAACAAGGCCCCGCCGCGGTGCTTAAAGGCTTGTCGTACACGTTGCCAGCCGGCAACGTGTTGGCAGTGGTGGGCGAGTCGGGCAGTGGCAAAACCGTGCAGGCACTTTCCATTTTAAACTTGCTGCCGCCCAACGCTCGCGTGGATCGCGGGCAAATTGTCTATGCCGGAAAAAACTTGCTCAAGTTAAAACCGGGCGCGCTGCGCAAAATCCGTGGCCGTAAAATAGCGATGATTTTTCAGGACCCGGCCGCCAGCTTGAACCCGGTACTCACGGTTGGCGAGCAACTGGTGGAAACCTTGTGCGCCCATCGGAAAATTTCCAAAGCAGCAGCGCGGCAACAAGCGGCGCAAAGCCTCGCGCAAGTGGGCATTGACGAAGCGGAAAAGCGCTTGGATGAATACCCCTTTCAATTCTCGGGCGGGATGTGCCAGCGGGTGATGATTGCCATGGCGCTCCTCTTGCAGCCGGACGTGTTGATTGCCGACGAGCCGACCACCGCGTTGGATGTTACCGTGCAAGCACAAATTTTAAAACTGTTAAAAGACTTGCAAGAGCAAAACCACATGAGCGTTATTTTTATTACGCACAACTTGGCCGTGGCCGCGCAAATAGCTGATGAAGTGTTGGTCCTCTACGCCGGACAATGTATGGAGCACGCTCCGGCGGCCGAGCTGTTTGCCCGCCCGCTGCACCCGTACACGCAAGGGCTCCTAGGGTCGCTGGCCAGCGTGAAGCGTACTGTAGCAAAATTGCCCGCCATTGCGGGTAATCCGCCCCGCCCCGGCGAGGATTTGCCCGGCTGTCCCTTTGCCCCGCGTTGCCCGCGTGCGCTGGCGAAATGTTTTCAATCCTGCCCGCCGCTCTACGAAAAAGACGGCCGGCGCGTGCGCTGTTATTTACAGGAGGGAAAATGACCCCCGCTATTTGCGTGCGCAATTTATACAACACCTGCAGGCGCCGTCCCTGGCTGGGGGCAGCCACGCAGCATCCGGTGCTGCGGGGCGTGGATTTGACGTTGCGCCCCGGCCAAGTGCTCGGGTTAGTGGGCGAGTCGGGCTGCGGGAAAAGTACACTGTGTAAGGTGTTGCTGGGCATTGAGCCCGCCACATTGGGTACGGTGGAAATCCTCGGCCAAGATATCCGGGGCCTGAGCGCGCGGGGGTGGAAGGAACTGCGCCGTCACATGCAAGTCGTGTACCAGGACCCGTACTCCAGCCTGGACCCGCGCTTTACCGTGCGCCGGCTGCTTAGCGAGCCGCTGCACATCCACGGTTTATACAAGGACAAAAGCGCGCGGGAAACGTACTTGTGCCAGCTGTTGCAGTCCGTGCAGTTGGACCCCGCATTTTTGGACCGCTACCCGCACGAATTTTCCGGCGGGCAACGCCAGCGTATTGCGATTGCACGCGCGCTGGCACTCAACCCACAGATTTTAATTGCCGACGAGCCGGTTTCGGCGTTGGACGTTTCCGTGCAGGCGCAAGTGCTTAATTTGTTAAAAGAAATTCAGCACAAGCGCAACTTGGCGGTGTTGTTTGTAACACACGATTTTGCCGTCGCGCGGTTTTTGTGCGACGATATTGCTGTTCTGCACGCGGGGAAGATTGTAGAATATGCCCCCGCGCAAACGCTTTTCGAGCATCCGCAACAGGCCTATACCCAAACGCTCTTGGCTGCTGTGCCCAGCGTGGAGGAACGTGTATGATGCGTTTTTGGGTGCGCCGTTTGTGTTTGCTGCCGCTGGTGGTGCTGGGCGTGACATTTTTGCTGTTCTTTTTAACCCAGCGTCTAAGCCCCGAGATGCGCGCCTCTTTATATGTAAAGGACCCCCGCCAAATGGGCGCTCTGGAAGAAGTCATTCGGGAGTACGGGCTGCGCGACAACGTGTTCAAACAATACGCGCGCTGGCTGGGCAACGCCTTGCGCGGCAATCTGGGCTACAGTCCCAGTGCCAATATGCCTGTGGCACAAGCCATAAAAGAGTACCTGCCCGCTACTATCCAACTGGCATTGGTCACGATGCTGCTAGTGGTATTTTTCGGCGTGTGGCTGGGGGCGGCCTCGGCCGTGCATAAAGACAAGTGGCCCGATGTGCTGGCGCGGTTGGTGTCGGTGGGGGGGTTTTCACTGCCGATTTTTGTGCTGGGGCTTGTGCTGCTCATGGTCTTTTACGGCAAGCTGCACTGGTTTTCGCCCGGTGCCTATTCCATTCAAACCGATATTATTATCCACGGCGCCGGTTTTAAAACATATACGGGTTTTTTGCTCTTGGACAGTTTGCTTAACGGCCAGTGGCGCGTGTTTGGCGACGTGCTAAACCACCTGGTGCTGCCGGCTGTAACGCTGTGTTTGGGGTCGTTTGCACTCTTAGTGCGGGTGATGCGCTCGTCTATGTTAGAGGCCCTAAGCAAAGACTACGTGCGCACCGCGCGGGCCAAAGGGCTGCCGGAGTATCAAGTAGTTTACAAGCACGCGGGCAAGAATGCGATGATTCCGGTCATCACCCTGGCGGGTATTCAGTTCATCCGCCTCTTGGGCGGTACGGTAATTGTGGAAACGATTTTTGATTACCCCGGCATGGGGCGTTTTGGCGTGTTGGCCGCGCAACAGTTAGACATCGCCGGGATTTTGGGGTTTTCGCTCTTGGTGGCGGTGCTGTTTGTGCTGGGCAATTTGCTTAGCGACCTCTTATATACCTTGGCGGACCCGCGCATCCGCTTGGAGTAACCTATGGATAAACGCATCCTAAAACGCATTTGCAAAAATAAAACGTCCCTGGCTGGGCTTATCCTGGTGGGGTTCTTTGCGCTGATAGCACTGTGGGCCCCGGTGTTGGCTCCGGCCGAAAATAAAAATAACCCCTACCAGCTGCCGCAGGCAAGCTATCAAATTGAACCGCAAGCTCCCGGCACGCAGCACTGGCTGGGTACGACCGAGCAGCAATACGACCTGTACTACGGCGTGGTGTGGGGCACGCGGTTGGCGTTTAAAATCGGCATTACGGTCACGCTACTGGCGTTTTTAATCGGCCTGTTGGTGGGGGGGGCGGCTGCCTATTTTGGCGGGAAGGTGGACGAAACCCTCATGCGCCTGACCGACGTGGTATTTGCGGTGCCTTCTTTGGTGCTGGCCATGGTGATTGCCGCCATGCTGGGGCCGGACCTGAAAAATATGATGATTGCGCTTACGGCGGTAGCTTGGCCCAGTTATGCGCGCTTGGTGCGCGGGGACATTTTGGCCGTGAAAGAGCAAGGTTTTATCACAGCCGCGCGCACGTTAGGGGCCGGCGGGGGGCGGATTTTCTTTTGCCACCTGGTGCCTAATGCGATTTATCCGTGTGTGGTTGTAGCCAGTTTGGATATTGGCTACGTGGTGCTTACGGCGGCGTCACTTTCCTTTTTGGGGCTGGGCGCGCAGCCCGGTACGGCCGACTGGGGGCAACTTATTGCCCTGGCGCGCAACTGGGTGCTGGGTACGGCGCAACATCCGCTGTTGTATTGGTATACGGTGATAGTGCCGGGCGGGGCGATTTTCCTGTTTGTACTGGGTTGGAATTTACTGGGGGATGCGTTTCGGGATATCCTGGACCCCCGCCAAGTATGATACAATATACATATACCCTTTTAGAGAGGTGCTTATGATTCGCCGTAAAGACTTATATACTTCTTTGGCTGACAGTGCGTTCCGGTTCCCGAACAAAACCGCACTGGTGGAAGCCTCAACCGGTAAACGCGTGTCTTACCACGAGCTTTTAATGCAGGTGGACCGCGTGGCAGATATGTTTTTTGAACACGGCATCCGCAAAGGCGACCGGGTAGCCGTTGCCCACCGCAACTCGGTGGATACCATTGTAGCCAACTACGGGCTTTACAAGCTGGGGGCGGTGTCGATCCCCATGAATTTTATGGTCACCAAGCCCGAGGAAATTGAATATATTTTAAACAATGCCGGTGCCAAGGCCGTGGTGACTCAGGCCGAGTTCTTGCGCCATTACGTCAAGTGTTTACCCAACACGCCCACCGTGCAAACCCTTTTTACTACCGACGAAATTCCGTCCTCCGCCGCCGGGTGCGACAAAGTGCAGCTGTTTTGGCAGCAAGTAGAAAAATCTACTTACCACGATGAAACGGCCTCCGCCCAAGCCACGCTGGAGGATTTGGCGTTTATTTTGTACACCTCCGGTACCACCGGGCTGCCCAAGGGTGCCATGATTACCCACGGCAACCTCTCTGCCAATGTTATTTCGTGCGCGCAGATTTTTAAAATTACCGATGAGGATTGCTTTTTGTGCTTGCTGCCAATGTTCCACTCGTTTGCATGGACGACGTGTGTGGTCATCCCTCTCTACCTCAATTTAAAGATTGTCATTGTGGCCAACGTCATGCCGGCCAGCAAGTGGCTGGGTGCGATGGGAACCGAAAAAGTTACCCTCATCCTGGCTGTGCCGCAAATCTATGCCGTGCTTTCCAAAGAAGCCAAGGGCTTAAAGCAACTGTATTTGCGGTTTTGGCCGTTTAAGAGTGTGCGCTTTGGTGTGTCCGGCGCGGCGCCCTTAACGCAAGAAATTAAAGACCGCTTTGAAGAAAAAATCGGCGTGCCGATTTTGGAAGGGTACGGCTTGACCGAAACGAGCCCGGTGGTTAGCGTCAATACCGAGCAGCTGCAAAAAATTAAATCTGTAGGCCCGGCTATCCCGGCGGTCAGCACGCGGGTGGTGGATGATGATGGCAACGAAGTCCCCCGTAACACCGAAGGGGAACTGTGCGTTAAAGGCCCTAACCTCTTTAAAGGCTACTGGGGCAACGAAAAGGCTACCCGCGATGCGTTTACCGAAGACGGTTGGTTCAAAACCGGCGATATTGTGGAAGTGGATGACGACGGGTTTATCTTCATTAAAGACCGCAAAAAAGACATGATTATCATTAAAGGACTCAAGGTCTTTTCCGCCCAGGTGGAAGCCGTTATTTGCGAGCATCCCGCCATTGAGGAATGTGCCGTCATCGGCGTGCCGGACGGGCGCGGCGGCGAGTTTGTCAAAGTATATGCTGTCAAAAAAGAAGGGGCGCAGCTGTCCGACGCGGAATTTAGAAAATTCTTAAAACTTCACCTAGATAACTACAAACGCCCGCGCGATTTTGAGTTTGTGGAAGCGCTGCCCAAGAACGCACTGCGCAAAGTATTAAAGCGCGAGTTGCGCAAAGATGCCGTGGAAAAACTCAAAAAAGCCGTAGCTGCCGCATCGGCCAGTGTGGATGAGGATTAACGTGGAAAATTTGGCGCAAATCTTGGCCCAAGAAGTGCCCCAAGGGCATTACGTGGGGGGGATTGTGCGCAACAGTTTGCTTCGGCGCCCGTCGGGAGATATTGACATTACGCTGCCGCCCCCGGACGTCAA
>CAMVRX010000068.1 GCA_947170005.1 uncultured Elusimicrobium sp. | reverse complement strand
ATTTCCAACGGACGAACCGGGGTTGCGGCCGGTACAGCTTTTTGCGAAATTGTTTCTTTTGGCGCGTTCTTTTTCCCGGCATTCATGTACAAATGCGTAGCTTCCAGCGAGGGATCCACCACCAAAAGGTTTAACGGCCCCAACGGGGACAAAGCCGTCTGCAAGGTTCCTACAGCCAAAGGGGTGCGTTCCAGTGCTTGCAGGGAAACCGGCAAATGGTAGATTTGCGCGTACGCCCACAATTGGGGTTGCACGGTAGAGGTTTGGGCCAAGGTTTCCAAGGCATCATAATCCCCCACCCGCAGCAGCGCCCGGGCGGCCGCACCGGTAATCCCGGCTTCAGCGGGGGTCCCTTGGGCTTGGCGGGCTACTTTTAAAATCAGTGCACCGTCTTTCTTACTTCCCAGCAGCCCCAACGAAGCCACATCCGCTACCGTTTGGGCTACGTCTTGCTTGGGAGAAAACTTTTGCAAATTCCCCCGGTAAAAATTGACCGCCTCTTCCTGATCTCGTGCGCTTGCCTTGCCTTCTAAAGCCAGGGTTACAAAGCGCGAGCGCAACCAAAATGCACGTTCCGTGGCATTGGGGATTGCCAAAATACGGCGTGCGGGCGGCAAAAGCGGATTGCTGTCAGTTAAAAGCGGGATGTCATTTTGTGCAGCAGGCACGCGCATATTTTGCAAGGTTGCCTGTGCAATCCGTGCGCTTACATCCGGCGGGATGTAGACGGGGGTTCCTTGCGGCAGCGGCACTTTGGCAAGTGCTGCGCCGGGAATGTCGGTGGACGCTTTACGCAGGGCGGTGTAGAACTTTTGTCCTGCGGTCAGTTGTGCCCACGCGGGGGTTGTGTTGAGTATCAGTAAGTTAATACTGAGCAGTACGGCAATTATTTTCTTCATTTTTCCTCATTACTAATCTAGGCATTCACTAATCTGGGTCAAACTAAAAACCCGCCCTTTACTTTGTTTAGGGCGGGTTTGCATTAAATCGGTTTTATTCTTAATTACAAACGCTCCCTAGATTTTCTTTACGCATAATAGAGGATACCGGGCTAAAGTAATTTAGCACGGAATTAGTACTACAAGAGATATGCTCAGCTATACGTACCATAATCTTCTCAATAACTAATTTACAAATACATCTCAAAACAAATCCACAGAACAGTTCTTTCTCTTACCTAATATATTATACAATACTTTTAAACGCAAGGTGCAATAAAATTTCTATCCGTGGTGTTATTAAACTATGACAAACTTAAGTGTGCGCAGTGATGATGAACTAGTGGAGTTGTTTGTATCCGGCACGCCCGAGGCGTTTGAGGAGCTGGTACTACGCTATAAAAACAGTTTGTACCAGTATTTGCTCAGCCTGGTGCACGATGACGGTGCCGCCGGGGATTTGTTCCAGGAAGTGTTTTTAGCCCTGTACAAACACGCCGACGGGTTTAAGGCGCAAGGCAAATTTAAGGCCTGGTTATTTTTAACGGCCCGCAACAAAGCCTTTAATTACTTCCGGGACCGCAAAGATATCGCCTCATTAGATGCGCCGGATGAAGAAGGAAACGAATTTTGGCACGAGACATTGGCCGACGGGGAAGCCGGCCACCTGGAAAAACTCTCCACGCAGGAAGGATTTGAACAGTTACGCCGGGTGATTGATTCGCTCCCCCCCCGCCAAAAAGAAGTGATTTATTTGCGGCAGTATTTGTCCTTTGCCGAAATGGCCGAGGTACTGCACAAACCGTTAGGGACGGTCCTGGCCGATTGTCACCGTGCAGTGCAAAAAATACGCAATTTATTAGTAAGTGAGGCAACTTTATGAACGAGAAAAACATGGAACAGGCCATTGCCCAAGCGTTAGCCGCCCCGGCCGCTCCGGCCGCCTTGGTGGAGCAGCTCTTTGCCAAAACTACCCGGCGCCAGAGTATATGGGCGCGTTATAAAATGGCGCTGATCGGCGCAGTGACAGCGGTGTTGGTAGCGCTGTGTGTAGGGGTAGGCAGTTACTACCGCAACCAAGCGCAAAGCCAGGCGGATTTTGCAGCCTATGTAAGCCAAGTGCAAAATGACGAGTACGCCTTGTTTTTAAATGATCTCAATTTATTTGAACAAGAGTTCTAGGAGGTAGAGTATGAAGAAAGTAGCTATCGCTATGCTGTTGGCAGCCCTTGCGGTTCCGGCTGCCGCCCAAGAAGTAAGACAACCCGTTCCGGGGCCGGATGTTCCGTCCATGGAACAGATGCAAAAAGAGCATGACGCTTTCAAAAAAGCGCGGGAAGAACACCGTGCCCAAATGAAAGCCACCCAAGAAAGAATGGAAAAACTTGTCAAAGAATATAACAAGTTAAAGGACGGCAAGAAAAAAGATGCCAAACGCGCCGAAATTGCCCAAGAAGTGTCTGCTATTCATGAGGAACAATTAAAGTTCAAGGCGGACCAACTGGAAAAATTTGAAGCCCGGTTGGAAAAAATGAAAGCCGAACTGGCCGAGGAAAACGCCGCCGATACCCGCGATGCGTGGGTGAATGAAAAAACCGATGCGCTTATCAAGGCCAACGGCGATTTGAAAGCCTTATTTGGCCCCCGCCCGGGGATGCGCAACGGCCGTCCCTTCGGTCGCAAAGGCAAAATGGGCAAAGGCCCGCACAAACATCATCGCCCGATGATGCGCCCTGGGGAAGGTCCCCGCGGTTTTGATCGTCCGCAACCTCCCGCCCCGCAAGACTAAAAGTGGTCTTAACATTACATTCCCCCGGTTTCATTTCCGGGGGAATTTTGCATCCGTACAATTCTTACCGGTTACACAATTAGTTCCAATAGTAGTAGTCATCCTCATCCAAGGTTGCTCCGTATTTAGGGCAAACGGTGTCTATTGTTGCCTCCCCAGCAAAACAGCTGAATTTACCCGGTTTTATACCCGCATCATATAGAGAACCTGCTAACCAAACAGCGTATTCTTCAGTTCCTCTCCGGGCCACAAATACACAAGAATTTTCTCCAAATCCCAAACACTCATCAACGAAGTAAGTAAACAGCGGGGTGTTTAGTTGTGTTCCGGCTTGGTTATACGTGCCACTGATTTCAATGTCTAGTTTGCGTAGATCATAGGTTCCTTCGTTGCCATGCTCTAAGGCATAGATTTCAGCCGCATTTACAAGCGCTTTTAAGTTTGTTTTCGCTTCGGAAATACGTGCTTTTTCCACAGCTTTTTGATATTGCGGCATGGCTACGGCAGCTAAAATACCAATAATCAGTACCACTACCAGCAGTTCAATCAGCGTAAACCCGCGTGCAGTTGCCCTCGCCCCTGGAGGGAGAGGACGAGTGCGCCAGCACCGTGGTGAGGGGGTATTAAATAAAGACGTCATCTGGCGAAGAGTTTGGCTCAAGTGCCGGATGGCGGGATGTTTAGTTGTCCTTGTTAGTTTCATAAGTTTTCTCCTATTTTTTATTTCAATTTACCTACTTATGAAACCCAATAAAAACGACTGAATATGCCCGGGCCTCTACACAGACACCCATCTATACCAGTCGCGGTCTCTTGTCGCAGACAAGAAACACTCGGCACTAAACAACAAGCTCATGACTTCTTGTTATTTAGGTGCCTAAACGACTGTCTTTGACTGTGTAGAGGGTTGCTTACGCAACCGCCCCGTATTCTGCATACGGTTTCAAAAACAGGATAAATTGTACTTATAGTGTAATAAAAAAGCACCCATTTTTCAATGGGTGCTTTGGGTCGTAAAAACCGTGTATTATTTCAATACATCTTTCCAAGCTTGCACTTCGGCATCTACCTGTGCTTTGGAAGTTTCCACTTGCTCGCCGATTTGCTTTTTAATTTGGTCCGTTACGCTGGCCGAAGAGCTGGCCGCTTTGGCCGATTCGGTCGCCCGGCGGGCGTTTTCGTAGGATTGTTGCGCTTCTTGCAATTTTTGGCGCGTCTCGGCCGATTTTTGCAACGCCTGTTGCAACGTCAAGGGCTGATTGGCCGTTGTGGTTTTATTGGCGCTGGAAGCACATCCGGCTGCCAAAGCGGCCATTACTGCTAGAATCAATACTTTTTTCATACCGTATACTCCTTATTAAAATAAGTCTACATCCATTGTATCAATTTGTGTTTGCTTGCGCAAAATTATCCGCGTCCAAAGAAAGAGTCATGCTCATCGTAATCTTCGTTGAAATTATGGTGTTTGGGGTCATTCCACGCCCAAAAATGTGCGCAAAACAAATATGTTCCCAGTGCCGTCAAAAAAGCACTTACTAAATAAAACCCGTGGCGCACATACCACTCATATCCTTCGGTTCCCAACCATTTATGCATATAATCCCAGTCGGGCACAGTTTCCGGTCCGGCGTTTAATAGAGAAATCACCGGGTCCAAGCTGCACCCGGCATAGTGCCCCACGCTGTAGCACGCAATCGCCAAGAGCAAAATACACACATCGGCCTGAATTTCATGTTTGCGGTGCAAAAAAGAAAAAAACGCCAATAGGGGCACGCCCAATTCCATCACCGTTCCGCCAATAATAGTCATAAAAAAGTTTCCCCCAAATACCATGCGGAAAATAGGGTGCCCGGCCTCGTGGATACCAATCGTAAACAAATACAGTACCCCGGCAAACGGGGACGAATACGGCCCCACAATCCACCGATACATCCCGTACGTACCCAGCGCAATAAACAAAAGTCCTTTCCAACCGTACTTCCAAAACAGGGGCCCTTTGCGCTGCGGGTCTATAAAATCCAAGAAACGTTTCATAGCTATATTGTAACTTAAATTGCTACAATAAGGCTATGAACGATTTAGAACAGGCCTGTGCGTGGCTTCAAAACGCAACGTATGGCGTTGCCTTTACGGGCGCGGGCATCAGTGTAGAAAGCGGCATCGCTCCTTTCACGGGCGTAGGCGGTTTGTGGAACCAGTATGACCCTAAATTTATCGAAATCAATTTCTTCCTCTCGGACCCCAAGCGCAGCTGGCAAGAAATGAAAAAAATATTTTTTACGGATATGGATGAAGCCCGTCCCAACAAAGCCCACCAAGTCCTGGCCGCCTTGGAAACCAAAGGCCTGTTAAAAGGGGTCATCACTCAAAATATAGACGGCCTGCACCAGCGTGCGGGCAGCAAAAACGTGCA
The DNA here is from genome assembly GCA_947170005.1 of uncultured Elusimicrobium sp. GTDB lineage: Bacteria > Elusimicrobiota > Elusimicrobia > Elusimicrobiales > Elusimicrobiaceae > Avelusimicrobium. The sequence continues at coordinate 292 of CAMVRX010000068.1, read as the reverse complement.
AGAATTTCACGGCACTATTCACAGCCTTTCGTGCGTACGCTGCGCCCGCCGCTACCGTTTAAAAGATGTGAATTTGGACGACGTCCCCCCCACCTGTTTATGCGGCGGCGTACTCAAGCCGGACTTTGTTTTTTACGGCGAGGGCATCCCCTCTCGCGCGTATGAGGCTTCGGCGCAAATGGCCGCGCAAAGTGATGTGATGCTGGTGGTGGGAACTGCCGGGCAAGTGATGCCGGCTTGCGGTTTGCCGCTGGAGGCCAAAGAACACGGGTGTAAAATTATTGAGGTAAAC
>CAMVRX010000067.1 GCA_947170005.1 uncultured Elusimicrobium sp. | reverse complement strand
GGGCGTAGTTTTTTGCCGTTGCGGGCAAATTTAAGTATAATAAAAATATGCTCAAGTTTCGTAGACGTAAACTCAATTTAAAGTTGAAATGGGGGCTTTTGCCCCGCGTGCTTTTTGCTATCGCCGCCGGGATTGTGTGCGGCTTGTTTGTGCCGGATTGGTTCGTGCGTATCGTCTTAACTTTTAACGATTTGTTCGGCAATTTTTTGGGGTTTATCATTCCGCTGCTTATCGTGGGGCTAGTGGCCCCCGGTATCGCCGAACTGGGGCGCAATGCGGGCAAGCTCCTCTTTATTACGGCCGCGCTGGCGTATGGGTTTACGCTAGCCAGCGGGTTTTTTAGTTATGCGGTTTCCGCCCTCACGTTCCCGCACCTTTTAGATCCGCACGCCGGGGTGGCTTCCTTTGGCCAGGTGGCCGAACTCAAACCGTATTTTGTGATTGCCATGCCGCCCGTATTTGGCGTGATGAGCGCGCTGGTGTTGGCATTTACCTTGGGGCTGGGGATGGCCGTCATTCAAGGCAGCCGCTTAAAAGGCGTGATGCTGGATTTCCGCGACATTATTGACAAAGTCATTGTCAAAATTATTATCCCGCTTTTGCCCGTGTATATCTTTGGTATTTTTATGAATATGACTGTGAGCGGGCAAGCGGTCAAGGTGCTGGGCGTGTTTGCGCAGATTATTGTGATTATTTTTGCCATTACCGCGGCCATGCTGCTGATGCAGTTTTTGGTGGCGGGGATTATCGGGCAGAAAAATCCGTTTTCCATGCTTAAAAATATGCTGGTGGCCTATGCCACCGCGCTGGGGACGCAGTCCTCGGCCGCTACCATCCCGGTGACGCTGCGCCAGACGATTAAAATCGGCGTGCGCGAAGAAATTGCCGGCTTTGTGGTGCCGCTGTGCGCCACCATTCACCTTTCCGGCAGTACCATGAAAATTGTGGCGTGCGCGCTGGCGATTGTGATTATGAGCGGGCAGCCTGTGAACTTGGAGCAATTTGCCGGATTTATTTGTATGTTGGGCGTGACCATGGTGGCTGCGCCGGGCGTGCCGGGCGGGGCAATTATGGCCGCGCTGGGTGTGCTGGAAAGTATGCTGGGCTTTGGCCAGGCGGAGCTTGCCTTGATGATTGCCCTGTATATTGCCATGGACTCGTTTGGTACGGCGTGCAACGTAACCGGCGACGGTGCGATTGCGGTGATTGTGGATAAAATCTACAGCCGCAAGAACCGTCCGCAGGAAGTGCCGCTGCCATAGAGAGCCGCTTTTAAACACGTTAAAAAGACTGGTTCGGCCAGTCTTTTTTTGTTTATAATATAAGTATGAAACCCCTTGTCCTGTGCGGGCCGACGGCCAGCGGAAAAACCGATTTAGCCTTAGAACTGGCCCGGCAAACGGGCGGGGTCATTTTGTCGGCCGATTCCCGCCAAGTGTATAAGCAGTTGACTATCGGCACCGCCAAACCGCAAGGTACGTACCAAAACGGGCTCTACACCGTGCAGGGCGTACCGTATTTGCTGGTAGATTTTGTGGATGTTACCGGCACTTTTAACGCCGGGGCGTTTTGCGCGCGCGCGCGCGAAGTGTCCGCGCAGTTTGCCGGGCGGCCGCTCATTTTTGCGGGGGGGACGGGGATGTATTTGCACGCGTATTTTGTGGGAATGGATGAGCTGCCTGCCTCCACACCGGGTACCCGCGCCCGGCTTAGCGCACTGCTTGCGCAAGCGGGCAAAGAAGGGTTGCACCGCGCCCTGGCCAAAGAGGACCCGGTGTCGGCCGCGCAAATTCCGGTGGGCAACGTGCAGCGCACCATGCGCGCCTTGGAGCTTTGCTGGTTGACTGGAAAGCGCGCCAGTGCGCTAAAAAGCGGACAATTTTTCAAACTGCCCGACCCGGCCACCTCACACTGGGTGTATTTGGAGTGGGAAAAAGAGGCGTTAAACGCGCGTATTGAGCAGCGCACCGGGCAGATTTTTGACGGTATGTGCACCGAAGCACAGGCTCTGTTGGACCAAGGGCTCCCGCCGGATATCCCCGCGCTTAAAACGCTGGGTTACCCGCAAGCGCTTGCCTGCGTGCGGGGGGAGACTTCGCGCGCGCAAGCCGCGGAAGAAGTGGCCCTCAAAACCCGCCAATACGCCAAGCGCCAGCGTACCTGGTTTGCCCGCTACACGCAAGCGCAGCGCATTTTGTTGGCCCGCCCGGAAGATTTTGACACCAAAAAACTCACGCAAGAAATTTTATCTTGCGTGAGTGAGTAAATCGGTTTATTTTACATCGTTGCGGTTTGCGGTGCCGTCGGTTTGACGTGGCGTAAGCGTTTTACGCGCGGGCGGTTGCCAAAGCGCCCCATCGTGTTTTGGATAAATTTTAGCGTGGTGCGGGGGGCAAAGCCGTTAAAAATAAAGAAATCGTAGGCTTGGCCGAACTGCGGGAAGATTTGGCGCACATCCGGGGGCAAGTTGTTATTCATTTTGGCGGTGGCAATACCGATCACACCGCCGTCGTCCGTGAGTACGGCTCCGCCGGAGTTGCCGCTATCTACCCCAAATCCGTCCGCGGCCCAAAGGGATTGATTCTCCCCAAAGTACAGCACGCTTTGCGGGTCGGAATAGCTTTGCCATTGTCCCAAATCCCACAGCGGCACGTGGATATTTTCCTTCAAGGTCATGATGTCTTTCCCGTCGTAAGCGTACAGCACCGGGATTTTGGGGTTCACAGCCCCTTGCCACTGCACGCGTAAACTGCGCGAGGTTTTAAGCGCTTGCTTAAAATCGTCCGCGTCGGCCTCTTCCCCACCGGGAAATTCATACAACACTTCGCCCGGCCGGTAGTGCAGTAGGGCTATGTCCCAGTATTTGTGAGTGCGCACGTTGCCTTGTTTGTCCACTTCACGGTAGTTTTTGGGGATTTTAATATCGTCGGGGTCCAGTTGCACGTAGGCATTAACGGGGCCTTGGGCCAGCATTAGGCGGATATCGCATTGTCCGTCAAAAAAACACATATCCACGCAGTGCGCGGCGGTGGCAAACCAGTTCTCGTGAATGCGGAACGCCTGGCAAACGGCGTTGTTATTCATAATAAGTTGGTGCTGGAAGTTGGACCCTTCCATAGACAGCTGCCCGGCTTGCGTGAGCACGGGGAAACATAAAAGTAAGGAAAATAGTAGTTTTTTCATATTTTAAGTATATATAAAAAACGTGAAAAAAACCACTATTTTCCAAGCAACGGCGCACTTCGTGCGGCGTTTGACTATTTTTTGAGGATATTTTCCGACGGTTTGAACCGCACTTTTTGCTTGGCGGGCACTTGCACCTTTTCCCCGGTTTTGGGGTTGCGGCGCTGCACGGGCCGGGCGGTTTTTAATTGGAAGGAACCAAAATTGCTAATGACAACTTTGCCGTCGCGCTTGAGGCCGTGTTTCATAATTTCAAACACTTTATCTACGGCGGATTTGGCTTGTTTTTTATCTAACATTGTGCGCGTTAAGTGGCGGATCACATCATCTTTATTCATAAAATTATTTATTACCTCGGTTTGTAAATCCCAACGCGTGCAGTAAAACACACGGCTTTTGCCCTTGGCAAACCAGCTGCCAAATAGCATCAATAATGGGGGTATGTAAATGGTTTTTGCGGGCGATATCGTACACGCTTTGTACGGAGTTGACACCCTCGGCAATGGTGCCGACTTCTTTTTTAGCTTCCTCCAGGCTCAGCCCTGCGCCCAGTTTTTCGCCCAAGCGGCGGTTGCGGCTGATGGCCGACATCCCGGTCAAAATCGCGTCGCCAAACCCGGCTAAGCTGTATACCGTACCCGCTTGGCCGCCTTGGCTGGTGATGATGTCGTTCATCTCCTGCATGGCTTGGGTGATAAGCGCGGCCTTAGTGTTGGCCCCGTCGCCAATGCCGTCAATCACGCCGCAGCCGATGGCAATGACGTTTTTCACGCCGCCACCATATTCTACGCCGCGCCGGTCTTGCGAAGGCACCACGATGATGGGGTCCGCGCTGAGTACCCCGGCCAGTTCTTGGGTAAGGGCTTTGTCGGCCCCGGCCAGCATAATTTTAGTGGGCACGTTTTGGGCCACCTCTAAGGCAAAGCTGGGGCCCGAGAAGGCCAACACCTTGCCCGTAAGCTGGGGGAGTTCTTCTTCAATAATCTCGCAAATGGTTTTGAAGGTTTTGTCTTCAATGCCTTTGGAAGCGCTGATAACCGGCACCACGCGCCCGTTCAAAAGGGGTTTTAGCTGCTGGCGGCAGAAGGTGCGGATGGCTTTAGAGGAAATGACAAAAATAAGCAAGTCCGTGTTTTCCACGGCTTCGGCTACGTTACCGGTCAGGCGCAGGTTGTCGTGCAGTTTGAAGTTGGGGATATTCGGGTGGCGGCCCATGGTTTTAAGCACGTTTAAGAGCTGCTGGTTATATTCCCACAAGCGCACGGAGTAGCCCTTTTGGGCCAAGTGCTGGGCAATGACGCTGCCCCAAATTCCCGCACCGAATACGGTTATGTTTTGGATGTTCATTTTGCTTGGCGTTTTTTGGCGCCGTCCTCAAATTTAAGTTCTTTTTGCTGTAAAAGGCGTTTGATGTTGGGGATGTGTTTGTAAATCACCAAGGCCCCTACCGCGGTGGCCATGACTTTCTCGGCCAGGGGGTAGCTCATGCACCAGCTTACGGCGGGCAACACCACACACGCGGCAATAGAGCCGATGGAAATGCGCCCCCAAATAGCTACCAAAATCACAAAGGTCAAAAACGCCAGTGCCGTGGGCACCGGGGCCAGGGCAAAAAACACGCCGGCCGACGTAGCCACGCCTTTACCGCCGCGGAATTTAAGGTAAATGGTCCACATGTGGCCCAAGATAGCCACCACGCCGCACACAATGGCAATGGCGTAAATATCCGGGCAGAAGTGGCGCGCCATCATGACAGGCACAAAGCCCTTAATCGCATCAATTAAAAACGTGGAAACACCCGCCCATTTGCCCACAATGCGGTAGACGTTGGCAGCGCCCGGGTTGCCCGAGCCGTGCTGGCGGATGTCGATATGCATAACGTGTTTGGCGATTAAATACCCGGTGGGGATTGAACCGATTAAATAGCTAAATAAGATAAGCAAAACGATGGTTGTGTTCATATATAAGTATTATACTAAAAAAGAACAACGGGCGCGACACGGATTAACGACTTCCCGGTGAAGTAGCGTTTTAACGGTCAGGTTTCAAATACATAAAGTATTTGAAACCTGACTCGTTTTCCGGGCAACAATTTGCCACATTTGAGCGCCTTTGCACCGACTTGCCGCTCGCAGCACCTCGCAGTGCAGTTTCGGGCAACTTACGGTGCAAATTCATCTCAAATCTGACAAATCAGCCAGCTTTTAATTATACCCGGTGATGTTGCGGACGACAATTACTTTTCCCGCCAAACTGGGCTGGAATTTGAAAAATCAGCCCACTGAATTTTTACCCGGTGTTTGGGGAAGTGCTGTGTCGTTGTAGGTCAGGCATTGCCTGACAATGTTGCGACAGCAACATCCGTTGTTTGTGCGGAAGTAGGCCCCTTGGCCGGGGCCTTGTCAGGCAGTGCCTGACC
>CAMVRX010000066.1 GCA_947170005.1 uncultured Elusimicrobium sp. | reverse complement strand
GCGAAATCAGCTTGGAAGAAACCGCCCGGTTGGCAGACAACTTGGCCCGGCAAGTAGCCCGCGAATTGTACATTCCCGTTTATTTGTATGAGGCCAACGCCACCACGGATGAGCGCAAAAATTTGGCGTTTATCCGCCGGGGCGAATTTGAAAGCTTGCCCCAAAAACTCCTCGCGCTGCCGCCCGATTACGGGCCCATTTCTTTTTCGCCCGAAGTGGCACGCACCGGGGCCAGTGTGATTGGCGCGCGCAATTTTTTAATTGCGTTTAACATTTCCCTAAATACCCAAGACGTCCAAACCGCGCGGGAAATAGCCGCCCAACTGCGCGCCAAAAACGGCGGGCTGCCCGGCGTAAAAGCCATCGGCTGGTATATGGAAAGTTACAACTGTGCGCAAGTATCATTTAACATTACGAATTTTCATCAAAGTAATTTGCACGATGTGTTTGAAGCGTGCAAACAAGCCGCCGCCGCGCGCGGGCTACAAATAACGGGCAGCGAGCTCATTGGCCTGGTACCGCAAGAGGCGATTTTGAAAGCCGGGCAATTTTACGCACCGGATGCAAAAGAAGAAGCCGCGCTGATAGACGCGGCCGTGAGCAACTTGTTGCTTGATAAAATCCATCCGTTTAACACGTGCGAGCGGGTATTGGAAAAACGGTTACTGATTGACGGAATTGCAGATTTTGGTGCCTAACGCACTGCCCACCTTGGGGGTGCAGGTAATTTCGTTAGGGTGATTGGAAAAATTGAGCCAGTAAGTAATGACATAGTCGGCCTGGGATTCACAATCTTGCCATTTTTTAGTGCCTTTTGTAACCTCGGGACAGTACGCCCCGCGCACCGAGTTTTTATCCCACGTGTTAGATGCCGAACCGTTAAAGGGATCGATCATCCAGCTGCCGCAAATCGGCACGTCGTGCCACTGGGCATCCGTCGGGCACTGGGGCAAACTGACATCTAAGACATTGGCATTGTTGGTGTAAGTCCCCGTGTTGAGATAATACACTTCTTCGGCCTGCTTGATAGAAGCAATCGTCGGCCGGATGGTGCTTAGGTGCGCCTTAGCCACGGCCACTTTATACTGCGGCAGCGCAATCGCCGCCAGGATGCCAATAATAAGCACCACAACCAATAGTTCAATTAGCGTAAAAGCTTGGCTTTTTGGCATAACCCTTAACATAAGTTAAGGATATAAAAAATAGATGGAGCGGTCAAGAAAGTATCTTATAAAAATACCCCCGCGTACAAAAATCGGGGGCTATTGATACTAAACTACATAAACTTTTATTTCAGTTCACATCCATTTGCTCCGCAAATTTTAGCACACGAACCGCTCGTATCTTGATCGCGGCATGATATTTGGCCTGTCCTCAATAAAATTTTTAAGTAGTAGGGTATCTCCCCGTTATGAAGACGAAAAGCATCCCATTCATAGTCCGGATCCTCTGTTTCATAACTCCAATGCTCAGTGACTAAGCATACATTATTCTCAAGATAAGGGCAGTCTTCCCCCGAAGAAAGCTCATAAGGCACGGAAAATTCCATCCTGGCTAATAAATTGTTGTTGACATTGGTTGGATCTTCTGCATCAAAACTACATGGATGATCTGTACTTGCCCCTTGTAACTGACACAAATGATATCCACGATAAATATCACGCAATATAAGGCGCGCTTCTACCATACGCGATTTTTCCACCGCTTTTTGGTACTGCGGCACCGCCACGGCAGCCAAAATACCAATAATTAACACGACCACCAACAATTCAATGAGGGTAAACCCTCCCGTTTTTCTTTTCATTTGATTATCTCCTTATGTAGAAAAGTTATCCACATTATCCACATATAAATGAAGATATCAAAAAAAAAAAACGAGTCAAGCAAAAGTTGGAAACGACTTTACAACCAGGCAGCCAACTGCACAAACTGCTGCGGAGTCAGTTCTTCCGGGCGGATGGTGGGCGGCAGGTGAAGGGCGGCCAAAGCCGCGGTGATTTTTTCTTTCGGGTACCCGGCAAGAATAAGTGCGTTGAGCAACGTTTTACGCCGGTGCAAAAACGCCGCAGTTACCAACCGCGCCACGGCGGGGAAATGGGGAGGCGGCGCAATTTTTTCAAACGCCAGCACGCGCGACTCCACCTGAGGCGGCGGATTAAAACACCCGCGCCCGACGTTACAAATCACACTCACGCGTGCGCGCAGCTGGCTTAAAACCGATAGGGCCCCGTAGCCTTTCTCACCGGGGCGGGCGGTAATTTTTTGGGCTTGTTCACGCTGAAACATAAACACGGCCGTCTGAAAATGCGCGTACGAGAGCACTTTGTCTAAAATTTGTGCCGCATCAATGTAGGGCAAGTTGCTCACAAACTCTGTCGGCCCGGCGGGAAGACGAGTTAAATCAAACTGCAAAAAATCGGCCTGGATAATTTGCACGCGCGCCGCAAGCGGTAGGGTGTTTTGCAGCACGCGAACCATTTCCGGGTCGATTTCCACGACGGTAAAATCCGTGCGCCCGCGCTTAACAAGCTCCTGCGTAAGCGCGCCTTGGCCGGGGCCGATTTCCACCAAATTGTCAGCTTGGAGCACCTGTGCTGCATCCACAATATCGTTGATGACACGCGGGGAAGTTAAAAAGTGCTGGCCGTATTTTTGAATGTTGCGTCCGGTCATTTATCCTCCGTCAACACCCGCAAATTTTTGGCAGCTACTTTGTTTTGGGCGTCCAACGTGAGCGCACGTTTGTAATAGCCAATTGCCCCGGCATCGTCGTCGCTTACCACAGCCGCCGTGCCTAACCCTAACTGCGCGAGCGGGTCCTGCAAGGACACTTGCGCCGCGCGGGTAAAACGCTCCGCAGCCGCCGCGCCGTTGCCGCGGGCCAAGGCAGCCAGGCCTTTGAGCAAATCGCACGTGTTATCCGCCGGGCAAGCTTTGTACTCGGCCAAGTCCTCCTCGGCCTCGTCCACAAAGTTCAACCACGTGCGCCCCATTACCCACAGGCCCATATCGTTGCCCACAATGCGTGGGTCGTAGACGGCTTTAGGCGGGGCGTTGCGGTTCTGCGTAAGCGCGGAGGGCGAGTTGTAATCCAGCGTGCGCCCTTGCATCGACAAATTTACGTTGTAATTTTCCGGCGCACTGGCTACGGCGCTGCGCAAGCCTTCAATTAAATTATCAATTTGTTCTTGGCGGTCTTCTTGCGTGGTGCCGGGCAAGCTGAAAATGCGCTTAAATGTTTGCGTTTCGGGCGCCGCGGCCGCTTGCGCCAACGCGCCGTCGGCGCGCAGCCGCTCGTAAGCTTGCTCAAAGGTGTTACCGCGCGGGGAAGGCTGCTTTTGCGGCGGTGCGGCGGGCTCAAATTCAAGTGTTACTTCAATATTCACGGCCTTGCCCGCGGGCACTTGCTCTAAATTCTTCTTAAAATCTTGGATTTGCCGTTCAAAATCTTGCGCGGTGTGGCCGCTGGCACGGTAGACGGCGTTAAGCGCCAGACCGTCGTTTTTAAAACGTGTGATAGCAAAAGATTGCTCCATCACTTGGCGGGCCGTTTCTACTTGCCCTTGTTGCATGAGCAAAAACGCGTAGCGAAGACGCGCCACAAAATCGCCGGGTTTGGTTTTGACGGCGCGCTTGTAGTATTTAAGCGCCTCTTGCGGGCGGGAGAGTTTCTCGTACAAGGCACCTAAGCTGAGCATGGCATCCTCGTAGCCGCTGAAATAATGCAGTGCTTTTTTGAACGATTCTTCGGCCTGGGCGTCGCGCCCCAAGGCTTCGTACAAGGTGCCCAGCTGGTAGTGGTACAAGGGCTCGCGCGGGGCCAGCTCGGTGGCGGCGCGAAAGTGCTCAAGTGCTTTGTCCCAATTGCGCTGCACGGCGTAGGTAGAGCCCAAATTCATGTGTGTGTCGGCCTTGTTGGGGTCTAAGGCGTTGGCTTTTAGGAAATAGTCTTGCGCTTCCTGCACGTTGCCTTTCCAACCGGCGGCAATGCCTAAGAGCTGGTAGGCCATTGGGTTGCGGGGGTCCAGACGCAGCGCTTCGTTATATTCGCTAATAGCATCATCTACCTTGCCCGCCCAGTACAAAGACGCCCCTAAAAGCAAGTAGGCCAGCGGGTCTTTGGAATTTTTGATCACAGCGCGCGCAAAGCTGTTGGTGGCGGCCTGGTAGTTGGCGGCGGACATTTCGCCCATGCCGCGGCGTATTTCCAAAAGGGATTGCTCCTCCATCATGCGGTCCCACACGGTTTGGGAATAATCCGTTTTGATTTCCGCCTTGCGAAACGAAAACGGAAACCCCGCGCTGGCGGGAAGTGTCCCCCCCGCCAGCAAAACCGCTACTAACAATAAGGTAATACGCCGCATACGTATATGATAGCAAAAAAGAGGGCGGGCCCTAAAAGCCCGCCCCATGAATTACTACTAATTAGATACGGCGGCCCGTAATTTGGTCGGCACCCGAAGTACCCCCACTAGACGTGGGGCCTTGGCCCTCCATATATTCTTTTTTACCTTGTCCGACGGGCTTGTAATCCAAACCGGCCGTGCAGAGCCCTTGGATATATTTCAGTGCATCTGCTACGTCCATCTTGGCATCCCCTCCGCCCAGGAAGGCCTCGCAGGCCACCCCTTGGCCGTTTATGGACTCGTTCTCCTCGTGCAACAGGCCCGCAAATCCGCTGTAGGAATTGTACTGTTTTACGTAGTTCTTCCCATTCATCGATTTGCAGTTACCGCAATTATGAGGCAAGTCTGCCCGTCCGCTCACCAGCGCCTTTAACGGGACCTGTTTCATAATATCCGTGAGCGAAGGCACAAAGTATTTGCTGTATTTATCGGCAAATTTTGTACCGTTGTAGTTATTATGTGCATAACCTTTGCCCATTTTGGGCCCCCCGTTGCGCGGGCAGCCGCCATCGGCTAAGCCGTAAGGCTGGAAGCGCCAATCACAATGGTTCTGGCCTTTGACGCGCACAAACGCATCCGGGTACAAGATAGACGTATCGTGCACATAGGCTAGATAGGCGCCTAACTCGTTGCGGAAGATGAGCGCTTCCTCTTTCGTCCCGGTTGCGCCCTCCACAATCGAGCGGCTCCCAACGTGTTTGTCTTTAGACATACGGACAAAGTCGCGCCCCATTTCGCACACGGCCGCCTTAGATACTTTGGTAATCCCTACCGACTGGGCAATATTGAGCGCATCAATAAACTCACTATCCAGCGGATATTTTTTATCAAACTTGATAGCGGGTTTATCCGTGAATTTTTTATTGTACGCCTCTTTGACCTCGTTGACAAAGTCGGTTGCTTTTTGGGAGTCCATCGGGAACCCAAAAAGATCGTGACAGGACTGCCCGGAGGTGGTGTATTTCTTCACCAGCGGCGTACCAAACAGGCTACAGGAAATGTCCTGGGTGACCGGTTTGCGGTCATGGATGCCATTGGGCACACAGCTAATTTGCGGTGCAAACACCGTGTAAGGCTTGGGACCGGGCGGAACCGGCTTAGAAGTATCGCACTTTTTGGTCTGATCGTTCCACGTGTACACCGTGTCGGACGAATCCATGCGGTCAGCTTCTTCGCAACATTCCTTGTTCGTGTCCTTGCCTTGCGGACATTTGTTTTTGGGCGTGATTACACACTTGCCACCCTCCCACTTATATTCATTAGCTGGGTCTTGTGCCGCATAGATTTCCTCGCAGCACTTTTGGCTGGTTTGCGCCCCTT
>CAMVRX010000065.1 GCA_947170005.1 uncultured Elusimicrobium sp. | reverse complement strand
AGTACGGTGCGGACATGTTGCGCCTGTGGGTGTCGCTGAGCGACTACCAGGGCGACGTGCGCATTGGCGAAGAAATTTTGCAAGGGCCCGTGGACACGTACCGCAAAATCCGCAATACGGTGCGCTACGCCCTGGGCAACCTCTACGATTACGACCCGGCTGTGCACGCCGTGCCGGCCAAAGATTTGGCGGAAATGGACCAGTACATGCTGGGCCGCCTGGACGCTTTGATTCGCGAGGTGCACGCCGGATACAGCGAGTTTAACTTCCGCCGGGCCATGCGCGCGATTGGGGACTTTTGCATTTTGGACCTTTCGTCCTTTATGCTCGATGCGTCTAAGGACCGCCTCTACACCCTGGGTGCGGATGCCCCCGGGCGGCGCAGTGCGCAAACCGTCCTGGCCGAAATCGTCAGCGCGCTGCTACGGCTGATGGCCCCGGTGCTGTGTTTCACCGCCGAGGAAGCCTGGCAAACGCTGCGCCAAACGCCGCTGGGCAAAAACGCGGCGCAAAGCATTTTCCTAACCGACTTGCCGCAAAACGCCTCGTTTATTCCCTCGGTGCGGCTGGAAGAGAAATGGAACGAAATCCGCCGCATCCGCGAGGGCGTGCAGAAGTTTTTGGAAGAAGCCCGCGCGAAGAAAATTATCGGCTCGTCTTTGGAGGCAAAAGTCATTTTCAGCACCAGCGACGACGCCACCTACGAGTTTTTGCAAGAAACAAAGGACCTGTGGCCGGAGATTGCCATTGTGTCGCAAGTGGAAGTGAAAAAAGGCGACGCGCCGCTGTTTGTGGAAATCGTCCACGCCACGGGCCGCAAATGTGCGCGCTGCTGGCAGTGGAAGGACGAAGTGGGCACACTGGCACATGACGACCTGTGCGCACGCTGCGAGGGCGTTTTAGAAAAAGAAAACTTCGCCGCGCCCACGGAGAGCGTACATGCTTAACGCGCATACCGCGTGGGAGTGGCTTAAAACCCACCGCGCGCTGGTGGGGGCGGGGCTGGCCTTGCTGCTGTTGGACCGCGCGAGCAAAGTGTGGGCCCTGCACGTGTTGGCCGTCAACGGGCCCGTGAAACTGGGCACGTATGTGTGGCTGAGTTACGTGGAAAATACCGGCGCCGCGTTTGGGATGTTTCAGCAGGCCAACGCACTCTTAGCCGGGGTGATGGTGGCCATTATCGGCTACCTTATATATAGCTGGAAGGACCTCACCCAAAGCGGCCCCTGGGCGCAGTGGGGGGGGATGCTCATTCTGGCCGGCGCGCTGGGCAACTTGTACGACCGGCTGACGCTGGGCTTTGTGGTGGATATGATTGATTTGCGGGTGTGGCCCGTGTTTAACGTGGCCGATTCGTGTATTACGGTAGGGGCGGTACTTTTGGGGGTGTGTTTGCTCCCGCGCCGGGCCGCTGCCAAGGAGACCAAATGAAAAAATATGCCGGACTGATTTTACTGACGTTACTGGCCGCCGCGTGCGGCTCGGACACGCGCTTGTTCCAACAAGCCAAGTTGGCTACTTCCCGGGGAAAATATGAAAAAGCACTGGACCTGTACAACCGGCTCATCAAGCAAAACCCGCAACACGCCGCCGCGCTGACCAACCGCGGGCTGTTGTGGGAAACGCTGCCCGCAAAAACTCCGGCGCAAAAAGCCCAACACCGCCACTACGCCGAAGCGGACTATCTGCGCGCCCTGGAGCTGAACCCCAACCAGCCCGAAACGTACAACAACTTGGGCGCTTTGTATATGGATATGGGGCGCAACGGCGACGCTATTGCCCACTTTAGCGAGGCCCTGGCGCGCAGCCCGCGCTACTTCCGCGCGCGCATGAACCGGGCCGTGGCTTACAGCAAAGTGGGGGATTTTACCAACGCTATTTTGGATTTTACCGCCGCCGACCAAATCCGCCCGCACGACCCGGTGCTGCTCTACAACCGCGGCCTGGCGTACTTTGAAGCGGGGAAATACGAAAGCGCGGTGGAAGATTTCTCGCACGCTATTGCCGCCCAGCCGTTTAACGCTAAAGCGTACGTGCAGCGCGCACGGGCGTTTATCAAACTGGGTTACCCCGCCAACGCTTACGACGATTTGTACACGGCTATTGAGCTCAGCCCCGCCGAGCCGCTGGCCTATTATTACTTGGGCGAGCTGATGTACCGCGCCGGCGATGCGGACTACGCCTTGGGTGCGCTGGTCAAGGCCAAGGAACTGGCCCCCCAATACGCCCCTACGTATGACCTCATGGGCGATATGCTGGCCGCGCAGCAGCCGGTGGATGCTACGTCTAACTATTTGGTAGCCCTCAAGCTTGACCCCCAAAACGCCGACAAATACCGGCGCAAATTGGAAATGATGAAAACCGAAGAGGGGCGCTACTATTTAACCACGTCGCGCTTTTTCCCGCAAGGGCGCGCTTACACCGCCTCGGGCCAACGCCGCGTTGCGGCCCCGGCGCCGCGCCCGGCCCCGGCCGTAACGGCTCCGGCCGCTTTGCAACGTCCGGCGGCCCGCCATGCGCGCACGCCCCGTACCTCGTCGCGCAGCCGGAGGGGAAAGTAGAAAGTTATGTCTTTGGCCGCTAAACAATTATCTGCCCGCATGCCGGCCGCACTGTCGGTACCGTCGCATGCGTTTACGTACCGGTTTTTCCTGTCGGTTTGTTTTTTGGCGTTGGTGCTGGGTTCGCTGGCGCTGGGGCACTCGGCGATGGGGATTTTTATTTTTGCACTGTTGGACTTGGTTTTCTGCGCCGATGTGCTGCTGCGCTGCGGCCTCAAAGATGTGTGGCATGGGCGGCTGAGCCTGTCGGTGCTGGTGTCTATTTGCGCGCTGTGCGGGTTTAGCTACTCGGTCTTAAACAGCTTTGAGCTGGTGCGCTGGCGCGGCCCGGTGACGGACTTGTACGTCTACACCATGCTGCTCATTACGCTGGTGCTGTGGGTGGAACGGCGGCTAAGCCGGGAAAAAGAAAAAACCCGCGTGTTCATCAAAAAACTAGACGAATTTTTACCCAAAGCCGCGCGGCTGTGCATCGGGCGCGATTTTCGCAAAGTATTCGCTACCGAGCTGCACCCCGGCGAGCTGGTGTTTGTCAAAACCGGCGAACGTTTGCCGTGCGACGGTATCATCCGCAAAGGCAAAACCTTTATTGACGAGCAGCTCATCACCGGCAACATGATGCCCACCGCCAAGCGCCTGGGCAACCGCGTGTATGCGGGCACGCTTAACAAGTCCGACCATATTTACGTAGAAGTGCAGCAAACGCTGCCCGACTCGGCCATTATGGGCATTGTCAGCGCGATTAAAAATAGCGAGCTGCACCGCGCCGGCCAACGCAGTTTGCTGGATGCCTACGCCGCCTGGGTGCTGCCCTTTATTGTGGGGGTGGCCGCGGTGGTGTACATCGGGCTTTTGGTGCACCACGGGCTGGGTACGTGGAGTGCGTATTTGGGTGTATTTTTGTATGCGGCTGCGTTGTTTTGCCCGGCGGCGTTTGCGTTTGCTGTGATTTTCCCGTGGTTCTTTGCCCGCGGCGGCGCCCAGCGCGCGGGGCTGAAAATCCAAAACCAGCACGCGCTGGAAAAAATCGTCCAAGCCCAAACGCTGCTGTTTGATAAAACCGGCACGCTGACCTATGGCGAGCTGCGCGTTTCGGGTGTGTACCCGGTGGCGGACGACACCTTAAAACCGCTGTTAAACGCGGTCTGCACCGCCGAGCAACTGGTGGACGGCCCGTTTGCCGATGCTGTCAACGCTTACGCCAAAGAGCATAAAATCAAGCCCCGCAAACTGCTGGCGTTTGACGTGCTGCCCGGCCTGGGCGTGCAAGCCCACAGTCGCGGCAACCAAATTTTGGCGGGCTCTATCCCGTGGCTGACCGAGCAAGGCATTACCGTAAGCCAACAAATTACCCAGCAGTGCGAGGCCGTCATCTGCGTGGCCTTAAACGGCGTGTATCTGGGATATTTGACCCTGGCCGACGCGCTGCGCCCCGGCGCACAGCAAATGGTGGATTTCTTAAAAGCCCGCGGCAAAGAAATTATTTTAGTCTCCGGTGATAACGAAAGTTCCGTTTCCGCCATTGCCAAAGAGGCCGGCATTGAAAAATTTAACTTCTTTGTGCTGCCCAAAACCAAGGCGGAAATTGTGTCCAACATGCAAGGCCTGGGCCAGCAAGTAGTGATGGTGGGCGACGGGTTTAACGATATTATCGCGCTTTTGAAGGCCGATGCCGGGGTGGTGTTTTCCTCGGGCAAGAACGTCTACAACAACTGGGTGGACGTGATGATTAAACGGCGCGACCTGGCCGGCCTGCCCCTTCTGTTTTCTATCCATACCAAATTACGCCGCCTGATCCGGCAAAATGTGGTGCTCTCGGTGCTGCTTAACGGCGCGCTTACGGCGTGGCTGGCGTGGCAAAGCACCCACGGCCCGGCTGCGTGGCAATGGCCCGTGGTCGGCGCGTTGGGGGCGGTGGTAATTGTATGGTTAAATTCTACAAGGATGTTACGAATCAAATGACAAAAGACATTGACTTTGGTTACACCACTACGCACGCGCGCAAAAATGCCGACACCGTGCTGCCCGCTATCCAATGCTGGGAAAACCAATACCGCCGCGATTATACGGTGCGTATTGAACTGCCGGAGTTTACCTCCGTATGCCCCAAAACCGGCCTGCCGGATTTTGGCACGATTGTCATTGAGTACATCCCCGACGCGTTGTGTTTGGAGCTTAAATCGCTTAAATACTATTTGCTGGAATACCGCGATATGGGGATTTTTATGGAGAACATTGCCAATAAAATTTTGGACGATGTGGTCAAAGCCTCTCAGCCCAAAAAAGCCACCGTTACCGGCACGTTTACGCCGCGCGGGGGCCTTAAATCCGTGATTGTGGCGACGTATGAAAAAAAATAATCTCTTTCTGGTGGCGGTGTGTGTGTCCGGCGCGGTGCTGGGCGCATTTTTGCTTAGCGTATGGATGGGCCGCTCTTCCCAGGAGCTTGCTGTGCCCGCTGCGGCGCCGGAGCAATTAGCCGCCGCGCCGTTGCTTTCTACCGACGAGCTAAAAGTGGCTGCCTTGCCGCAAGATACGCTGCCGGCCGACCCGGCGCCCGAAGTCAAGCGCGCCGCGGATTTGCCCAGCCAACTGGTACGCAGCGAACTGCCCGAAGGGGTCGTAGCCCCGGTGCCCGCGGCTGCGCCCGCACCGGCCGAACCCGGCCAAGCGGGGGGGAAGCCCGGCGTGGTCCTTTCCGACGGTCAAAACACCGTGGTGCTGGGGGCCCAGCGCCCCGCCCAGCGCGCCGCGGACGGCAGCGCCATTACGCTGATTGAAGCGCCCGTGGCGTACCGGCGCATCCAAAATTTAAGCGACTACAAAGCTTTCAAGCGCACCGCGCGCGGCAGCTATCCGGCGGCCGATTTTACGCGCGAAGAAGTGATTGTGTTGGAATCGGCCAGCAACTTGCCCGATAATATGTTTGAAATTGTGGACATTTTGCCCGGCGAAGAGACGGTCAAAATTTTGTACCGGGTCAATGTATTTGGGCTCGCGGAGAAAGTGAACACACACAGTGCGAAAAAGATAGTTAAGAGTCAAAAGCCCCTGGTATTAGAGCAAGTGTTGTAACAACTTGTAACAACACTCCGGTGAACGTCCATATACGTGGACCAACCATTTGCCAAAATTGGCGCATTTTGCAGTGACTTGCCCCTTACGTACT
>CAMVRX010000064.1 GCA_947170005.1 uncultured Elusimicrobium sp. | reverse complement strand
TGCCTCCAATAAGCAATATATATAAAAGGATACCTTTTTTGGGGGAGAAAGACAACCAGAACGCAGATACCGGCCCCTGGTAAGAAAAATTTATGTTATAATAAAAGGGCTGTAATTAAAATTTAATCTGTTTTTGGAAGCGTTTAAGAAACGCAGAGCCCAAAGGGCACTGTTTCACTCCAAAAATAGCCGATTAGGCAAAAACAAGGAAAGGTAGCTCCCGGAATTGTTTTTGCCGAGCGTTTGTCGCTTTGCGGCATTCCACGGCTGTTGTGGTTGAGTGAGTGAAACAGGCTCAACTGTTCCGGCCGTTTTTATGGGTGTTCTCCAAAGGCAGATCTAAAAGGAGAACAAAAATGATACAACAAAATGCCCGGCGGGGTTTCACGCTCATTGAGTTATTAGTTGTGGTACTAATAATTGGCATTCTGGCGGCAGTGGCCGTACCACAATATCAAAAAGCAGTAGATAAAGCCCGTGTAATGGAAGCACTACCATTACTCAAAGCAACTATATCTGCAGAAAAAATCTACTATTTAGCTAATGGGGAATACACAAATAATTTTGGTGCCCTAGATATTGATGTAGGAACACCGGATGAAGAAACTAATACCAATCTATCATTTATCCAATCTACAACAAATTGGCATATTAAACTTCGTGAAATTGACGGAAATAGCATTTATGCTAAATCGCGTTTTAATGAGGGATTGTTTATATATTATTATTTAGACAAAGATACTTTCCACTGTTGTTTTAACCCAAATAATACGCGCTCTCAAAAATTATGTTCTAGTTTTGGAAGTACCACTACAAATGAATGTGCAACAGATAACACCCTAAGTTGTTATCCTATGAATTTGTAACCTACCTTCCAAACAACTTACCAATTTCGTCAATAGAAAGTTGGGCAAGCACCGGGCGGCCATGCGGGCAGTGCATGCCGTCCTTACATTTTTTCATATTTTCTAGGAGGGCCTCGGCCTCTTGCGCGGTAATAGCATCGTGCGCTTTTATAGCGCGCTTGCAGGCCAGCATAGCTATCATTTTGCGCTTTAAGGCGTCCGTAGATTTGGACGGATCCCCCACCACTTGCGCCAAGGATACAATAAACGCTTTCATATCATCTTCTTTAAAGCGCACTACGTTGGGCATGGTTTTAACAAGCACGGTACGGGCCGAAAACGGCTCCAGCTCAAAACCGGCTTTTTGCAACCAATCTTTCCAAGAGAGCAAACTTTCCACATTGGACGGCGGCAAATCCACATGCACGGGGAACAACAGCTTTTGCACTTGCACTTCGTGCTTTTCAAACAAATCTAAATAATGCTCAAACAGCACGCGCTCTTGCGCCGCGTGTTGGTCAATGAGAACGAGCCCCTGCGGGTTTTCAAACAGCAAGTAGCTGCGCTGCAGCTGCCCGATATAATGATAAGGGCCTTGGTACCATTGCGGGCCCTGTGTGGGCAGTTCGGGTTCGGCCGCGGGTTTCGGCGCGGGCTCCGCGGCCGGGCGGGCCATATATTCAGCCGGCTCCTCGCTTTCGCATAGTTTATGTGCAACCGGGGTGAAAAGGGACTCTATTTTGGGGGGAGTAGATGCCGCCGGGACGTTCGTTTGGGTAGACGTACACCGGGCCGCAAAAGTTTCCATGGGCCTTTGGGTAAATAGCTTTTCGGCTGCGGGTTGGGCGGGCTTGGGTAAATCTACGGGCACTTGCGGCACGGTTACCTCAATCGGGCGCGCATTTCCAAAAATAGTTTCCCCGGCCCGGTTCATTAGAATGCAAAAGACCGCATGTTCATCCGCAAAGCGCACATCGCGCTTTTGCGGATGGATGTTGACATCAAAAGAGGACGGCGGCAGCGTCATATACACCAAAAACGCCGGGTGCGAGTTTTGCCCGCGGGCATTTTGATACGCTTTGTAAATAGCTTGTTGCACGGTTTTGCTGTCTATGGGACGGCGGTTAACAAAGGTGTATTGTAAATCGCGCACGCGCACCAGTTTATCGGCCGGGGTAATAAATAGTTTGAGCCCCAGTTCCTCAAACGGCTTGTAAATCAAACTGTCGGCTACTTCTTTGCCTAAAATAGAGGCCGCACGCTGGCGTACCGCCGTTTCAAAATCGGCCGTTTGCGCGGGCAAATGGTACACTTCCCGCCCGTTGACCGTAACATGGTAACCCACTTGCACATTGGCCAAGGCACTTTCTTCCACCACTTTGAGCAGGCACGCGCGCTCATACGCATCACTTTTTAAAAATTTAAGCCGGGCGGGTACATTGTAAAATAAATCGCGTATTTCTACCGTAGTGCCTACAATAGCCGGGGCCGGCCGGATTTCGGCCGCTTGACCGCCGTGCACCTCTAAGGTGTGCCCGGTGCCCCCCGCTGTGCAGCTGGTCATACGTAGGTGAGACACTGCCGCCACAGAGTAAAGTGCCTCTCCGCGGAAACCAAACGTGTTTAAGGAAGACAAATCCTCAAATTGTTTAATCTTGCTAGTAGCGTGGCGCAACACACTTTGCCGCAGGTCCTCCTCGTCCATACCCTGTCCGTTGTCGTTAACGCGGATGAGCGTGCGGCCGGCCCCTTCTATATCCACATGGATAGCGCTGGCCCCCGCATCTACCGCATTTTCCAACAGCTCCTTAAGCACCCCCGCTGGGCGTTCAATTACCTCGCCCGCGGCGATTTGTCCGGCTGTTTTTTCGTCCAGTACGTGAATATTACTCATTGATCCGTTTCTTCCATTCACAAATTAGCTGCAAGGCATCTAGCGGCGTTAATTTATCCGGGTCCGCCAGTTTGATTTCTTCCACAATGGGGGAAGAAAACAAGTCCTTGACCATATCTTGCTCTTTGACCGAAATTTTAGCCCCTTTTTTAGCTTCTAAATCTTTTAATACTTTTTTGGCACGCAACGTGCAAGCGGCTGGTAAGCCGGCCAGTTCGGCCACGTGAATACCATACGAACGGTCCGCCGCGCCGGGTTTAATTTGGTATAAGAAGGCCAATTTGCTTTCGCCTTGTGCGTTCTTATACTCTTGCGCTTCTACGTGAAAGTTTTTCACGCGCTCGTACTTGTTTTCCAAATCCGTCAGTTCAAAATAGTGCGTGGCAAAAATAACTTTGGCCCCGCCTTTTTGTTTGTAGAGATACTCCACAATCGCCCAAGCAATAGAAATCCCGTCAAAGGTGGAAGTTCCGCGGCCGACTTCGTCCAGCAAAATCAGGCTGCGCGGCGTCATGGATGCTAAAATGTGGGCCGTTTCGTTCATTTCCACCATAAAAGTAGAGTTCCCGCGGCTCAGCGCATCGTGCGCGCCAATGCGCGTCATCACGCGGTCCACAATACCGATATGCGCGTTTTGCGCCGGCACAAAGCTGCCTATTTGCGCCAAAATAACGATAATGGCCGTTTGCTTTAAATAAACGCTTTTCCCACCCATGTTGGGCCCGGTAATAAGCATAATTTGCGTGGTATCCGTACCTAGGTTGGCCCCGTTGGGCACAAAGCTGCCCGGCGGCAACGTTTGCTCCACCAGCGGGTGACGGCCTTGCTCATAGAAAATCCCCGTGCCTTGGTCTACCACCGGGCGCGTGTAATTGCCTTTAAGCGCGCACAACGCCAAGGCTTCATATACATCCAGCTCCGAAATGAGCTGCGCAAATGTTTTAAACGCTTCCAAATGTTGGGTCAGCGTGCTGCGGATCTCTTGGAACAGGTGCGCCTCTAAACGCAAAATTTTCTGCTCGGCATGGGTAATTTTGTCTTCCAATTGTTTGAGCTCTTCGGTAATAAAACGCTCGGCATTGACCAAGGTTTGTTTGCGCACATAACCGTAAGGCACTTTAGCTAGGTGGGATTTAGTGACCTCAAAATAATACCCGTACACCGAATTGACCCCTACTTTGAGGGTAGTAATCCCGGTTTTGGCGCGTTCGCGCTCGCAAATTTCTTGCAAAGTTTGGTTGGAATTGGTCTTGAGGCTGCGCAGTTCGTCCAGCTCGCTGCTATAACCGGGGCGAATGACATCCCCGTCGCTAATATGCAGAGGCGGGGTTTCGTTAATAGCCTCGTACAAGAGGCGTGACATTTCTCTTAGTGTGGGCAAAATCGTGTCAAATTGGCTTTTTAAATGCGGGGCCACCGCGGGGTACGTGTTAAACCACTGTGCCAGGCCTTCCACATTGAGTAACGAGCGGCGCAACCCCGATACATCCCGCGGGCTGGCGGTGCCGGTGGCGGTGCGGGTCATAATGCGCTGCACATCGGCAATCGTTTCTAAAAGGGCACTTAAATCGGCAATCGCCCCTTGGTTGTGCATAAACGCTTCCACACAGTTTTGGCGTTGTTCAATTTCGCCGGGATCCAAGAGCGGGTGCAAAATCCATTCTTTAAGTTTACGGCTGCCAATGGCGGTTTTTGTTTTATCCAGTAACGCCCACAAACTGCCCCCGCGCCCGCCTTCTTGCCCCTTGACCAGTTCCAAAGAGGCCACGGCGTTTTCGTCAATTTGCAAACATTCTTTCAGCTCGCGGTAAGAGGGGATAAGGGTGGTTTGCACATCGGGGTCGGTGGCGTTAATATATTTTATGACTTGCAACGCACACGCCAACGCCCGGCGGTGCGAATCCCACGCGCTCAGTGCGGGCCAGTTGGCCGGCAAGGTAAAATTGCCATCAAACGGAGCAAGGTTTGTAAGGGTAAGCGTAGCCGGGATTACAACCTTTTGGCGCAATGTTTCCAAGGTTTCGCGCGTGCCGATAATCTCGGATGGATTGACGGCTGCCAAGGCAGCTGCTAAATTGGTAAGGCCCGCGTCTTTATCGTGCTGGTTGACCCAAAATTCGCCGGTAGAAACTTCCACACACGCCAGCGCCCAACCGGCCGGCGTAATATCCAAGGCTAGCAAATAATTGGCTTGGTTGGCATCTAATAGGCTGTCTTCCACCAGTGTACCCGGTGTAATCACCCGCACTACTTTGCGCTCAAAAAGTTTGGTTTCTTTGTCCATGACCGAGCTGGTTTGCTCGCAAATGCCGATTTTTTTGCCCGCCGCCAACAGGCGTGTGATATAGGTATTGGCCGCATGATAGGGAATGCCGCACATGGGGGTACCGTTGCGTGCGGTAAGCGTAAGGCCCAAAAGGGCACTAATTTCACGTGCCTGCTCATCAAACATTTCGTAGAAATCGCCCAGACGGAAGAAAAGGACGATATCCGGGTGTTGGTCGCGGATGGCAAAGTATTGTTTCATTAAGGGGGTTAAAGCGGGTTTTTCCATATTATTATTGTAACATTTTATAATGATAAAACGACACCCTTGCAAAGTTGCGTTTGCTCCCGGCAACAATTTCTTAAATTTGGTTTATTTTGCGGTGACTTGTGCCGCTTTGCGGCAATTACCTCTTCCCCATGAGGGGGAAGGTGGCCGAAGGCCGGATGAGGGGGAAAGTAAAACAAAGAATTTCCTTATAATTTAATGAGGTACCCCCTCACCACGGTGCTGACGCACTCGTCCTCTCCCTCCAGGGAGAGGTGGAAAAATCATCTTATCCTCTATTGTGCCCGGTGCTTGGGGAAGAAAGGTGTTTGCGTACAGGTTTATATAAGGCTCCGGCTTTCGAATCCTAACGTAACGCAAAGCAGTTTGCGTTACTCACAAGGCTTTTTCGCCCTGCGTAAATTTCCTGACGGAAATTTCGCCCGGGCCCGCCCTCGCGGTTTTTGCCTTTCG
>CAMVRX010000063.1 GCA_947170005.1 uncultured Elusimicrobium sp. | reverse complement strand
CGCACGATGACGCCGCCGGTCGTGGCGGTCTCTGTCACGCCGCCGTCGGAGCTGCGGTTGACGGTTTTTACTTCCCCCACATTAAACGTGGTCGCCCCACCCACACTGGTTTTTTTACTTAGGTTATTATTTTCCTGCGTGTTGATGTTATAACTGACCGACGGTGCGAGCCATTTGGTAATCTTCCAGGTAGAGTTAAACCCGGTGTTTTGGTTCATTGCCTTAGGGTAGTGCATGGATTCGTCGGTACTATATTGGGTGCGGTCCTCTTTGCTTTTACTTAAGCTGTAAGACGGCGTAAAGTTAAAGCTATTGTTGGGCTGATAGGTCACCTTGGCATTGATTTTTTGGGTGTTTTCATCGGTGTTATAATATGTATCGGTATGCCGCTCGCGCGCGTAGTCAATAGACGAAGTGGTATAGTGGTACCCGGCCTGGATGTTCTTAAACGACCCGGCCGTATGCGTTAATGTAGCCCCGTAGGTATGGGAATCATCTTGCCGTTTCATCACGTCATAGGTGGTGCTGTTTTGCGTGTACTCCAGGCCGATTTGGGGCAATCCTTTTTTCATATAATCCCCGCGCACTACGGCGGTTTCGCGCTGTACGCGGCCCTTGTCTAGCATACTAACGGTGTTGTAGTTGGTGCTGTCCGTCACCACCGGGGTAGTAACGGTAGAGCGCGTTAAATTGGCCGCCATGGGGAAATCTTTAATACGCGTCATTTTAACGTAATATTCTTCTTGCGTGGTTTTCTGCTGCTTGGAGACCGAAAGCGGGGTTTCAAAATCGCTGTCTTTGTGTACGTATTTGGCCCCGGCGCTGCCCCACTGGTCCAGGCGCACGGCAATGTCCCCTTTGTAAGCATCACCCGTTAAGGTAATGGCTTCGGCCAAGTGGAGGACGTTGAGCCACACTTCTTTACCTGCATCGCCGCTGCCGATCGTAATGGGATCCCCGTTGGCATCTAAAGTGGTCAATTTTTCCACCCCGGCCAAAATCAAGCTGACCTCGCGGAAGTTCACCAGCCCGCCGGCCGTACGCACGCCGTCTACCCGCACCCCGTAGTTCGGGTCCGAGGCATTCTCAAACGCATCGGTCATGCCGTCGCCGTTGGTATCCACCATTTTCACGCTAATAAGCCGCCAGCCGTCGTAATTAACCGGCACTATAATTTTATCGTAGTTGGCTTCGGTCCCTACTTTTAAGAAGAACTCCGTCTCCGTGGCGGTGTTGCCGGCCCCGTAAAGCAGAAAGCGGAACTCTTTGTGTTGGCTGAAGTCCATGGTCGGGAAATTGCGGTTTGCGTAGCATTGTTCGCCGTCACATTGGGTCGTATCAAACGCAATGCGCAGCGATTGGTCCAGCGCGTTGGCCGAGTTATTGGCCTCTTTGTAATTATCTACCGAGCCGTACAAATAGTTAAATACCCGCATCCCGTCGCCGGGCGAATTAAAAATGGGTTTATAATCGGCGTTGTCTACGTTGTTAATGCCCGACACGGCAAACACATTGGGGGACAGGGTGGACTGCGGGTTCCACGCCGTGCCGGATAACGACACATTGGCAATTTTAATCTGCCCCGTTAATTTACCGGCCGTTTTCATCGCTGGCGTCAGGCGGACGGTTATACGCAAGTGGTGCACCGCTTTCCAATCTTCTTTATTGACAATTTGCAGCGCCTGGGAATGCGTTTTCCACTCCGCTTGGTTAGCCTGCACGGTAAATTTACCGGCAATGTTCTCGCTGGCTACGTTGTCGTACTTGCCGTTGTCGTTTAAATCTTGCGTATCAATGCGGCCGTTGGGCTGGGTTTCGTAGTTATAGACGTTGTCAACAAAGGGATTGTAGCGCTGCGTTGTTCCGTCCGGGTTGGTAAACAACCAACCGATATCCTCTTTCGGGGCCAAGCTGTTGCGGCAGTACACATCTTCCGTTTTGGGCACCCCGGCTCCGCATTGGGTATCCATACCCGAACTGCTGTCCGAGCGTTCGTCAATATCCCCGTAGTTAATTTCAATTTCCGGGCCGTTTGCTTCCCCTAAGTACGTAATATCAAACGACGTTTTGTCCGATAAATCCAATCCCACTGTACTAAGCGGATAGACAATAGACACTTCGTTCAAATCCTTGCCGTTTGCGTCGCTATACTGCTTGGCTTGCGTGAAGTTGTAATTCAACACCAACACTTGCTGTTTATCATCCCGGTTGGCAATGGCATTGGGGTTGATTTGCAGCGAAGGCAAATCTTGGCTGTCCCAGCGCAGGGTATTAAAGAAAGTGGCCCGCCGGTCTGCCGTGGGGTTGGCAGCAAAAATCCACTCGCGAAATACAGTCGAGCCCGCCACTTGCGCACTGGCATCGTTCATATTATCCACCATGGCGTAGCCGAACATATTTTGTTTCTTCACGCTGCGCGCGGCTTCCACGCTAAAGTCCACCGCTAAAGGGTCGGCCAGTTTGATGTCTTTACCGTTCACATCGGCGCCATATACCAGCAAATCCTTGGTGTAGGAGCCCACTTGCGGGACGGTGCCGGGTTTTTCGCCCCCTTCTTTAATCACGGTGGTGCCCAAGGTAATCTTATCAAAGAGTTTATAGTCCAACCGCCCGCCGATGACCGAGTTATTGGCACTATCTCCGCCAGTCGTATCGTAGGAAATATCAATGACGGAATTTTCAGTAATCTGGTCGCCTTTGTAGAAGGTAATAAATCCCGAGGTATAGTCAATATAATAGTCGTTATTGCGCACAAGCGTACGGCCGTTTAACTTGACGGTTTCGGACTGTACCACCATGCCCGCTTCCACAAAATACGTTTTCACGGTGCTTTCATACTGGATTTTAAACTTGAGGTTACGTGCCGAAACCGGGGTGGTGTCGTACAAACCCGCATCGTTGATACGATACTTCAAATAAAAGATACCCGCGTTAAAATCCACTTCCACGTTGGTAGGATAGGCAAAATAGCTGCCGGGAACCATTTGCCCGTTGGCATCTTGCAATTGCAAAATAAAGTTACCCGCCCCGTTATCTTGCGTAATTTTTTGTGCGCCAATGTTGTAGTAGGTTTTCAGCTCCATGCGGTTAGCGGTTTCGCTATCGGCCACAGTAGCCACCGGGCGGTCGTTGGGCGTTTTGATAAATTTAAGGGTGTTATTGGCGGCGGTAGAGCTGGGCAGTTTGTCTTCACTGAGCCGTTTGCCTGTTGTGCCTACATAATCCACAGCAATGGCAGCATCGGCTTTAATGGTGCGTTTGAATTGGATAATCCCGCGCGCATAGTCAATGGTGTAGTCAATTCCGCGGGTTAAAAGCTCCCACTTGGCCTGATACGTGCCGCCGCCCAAAATATCTTCGGCCGTCCGGTCTGCCGGCACGTAAGTGTAAGACGTGGCGTTATTGTCCAAATAAATTTCTTCCGTTCCGGTCGATATCCCGCCGAATGCAGTTGTCCACTCATCGTGCGCGGTGGAATCGGGGATGACGGGCGTGGTGCCCGTTCCGGCGGCGTTGACTTGCGGTTTTACATTGCCGCCAAAGGTCAAATCGTAATACGTGCGGCGCAAGTAATTTTTGTCTTCCAAGGATACAATTTCCGACACGCTGCTTCCCACAAAGCGTTTTTGCTTGCTCGAACCCTTGGTTTGCGAGCCGATCAAATACAGGTTTGCGTTTTTGTGCTGCAGGTGCATTTTGGCGCCGAAAAGCTGTTTTTCGTAAGCAATAAATTCCGTTTGCGGCAACGCCAGGTCAATATCGCCAAATTCGGCCAGTTGCACCAATTCGCCGGGTTTGCCGCGGTACGCCACGGAAATGGTTTTTTCTTCTTCGCGCTGGTCGTCGTAGTCAATATCCACAAACACCCGGTCCAAAATTTTACCCTGCATTTTCAGCTGCATTTGCTGGTCCATCTGCACGGAGTGGTCGTTGCGGTCCTGCACGGTGCTGTTGGGGTCGGACTTATACTTCTTGCCCGTCATATTTATCCCCAGCACATACCGCCCCGTCAGCGCGATACTGGTACCGTAAAGCGGCAGGGAAAGGGTGGGATTTAAAAGCGTTAAATCGGGGATAGGTTCGGGTTCTTTGTCCAGGGTGTAGGCCCCTTCTACCGCGGTAACGGCCTGGTGCCAAAATTCGTCGCTGTATTTCAAGAGGGCCGCGTCATCCGGGGGTTCTTCCAGGGCCAGTTCCTGTTCCCGCGCGGCCTCTTGTTCTTCTTCAAAAATATCGTACTGGTCTTTATCCACCAAGCTATACGGCAGCGGCTGCGCCCCCGCTATAGGGGCGAAAAACACATCTAAAAATAACGTGCAGGCAAGCACTAGCCGCGATGCTTTCATAAGAAGCAATAAACCCTCATTTTCCATTTTATAAATTATGGCGAGGTTGTGCCACTTAAAAATAACTTTTCCCCCGCCGGGCACTTGTTTTTGCTAAAATATGGTGTATGCGTATAGGCATTTTTACCAAATACATCGCTAAAAGCTTGTTGAGCCTTTTTGCCGGGGTGCTGGGCATTTTGACGTTTGTTATTTTTATGAACCATTTCATCCGCGTGATGAATATGGCCCTCAACTACGGCACCAGCTGGGGGTGGGTGGCGTCGTCGCTGCTTAACTTAGTGCCCGATGTATTTTGTTTAAGCGCACCGATGGCGTTTCAAATTGCTATTTTGCTCACCTTAACCGGCATGAGCGAACAAGGCGAACTGATTGCCTTGCGCGCGGCCGGGTTTTCGTTTAAAGAAATCGTCCGTCCGCTGGCCGGGTGCGCCGTCATCTTATCGGTCATTTTAGTGGTGATGAGCAACTGGGTCACCCCGCGCAGCTACCAGCGCGTGCTCAATTTACGCACCGAAGCCCGCAGCAAAATCACCAAAGTCAATTTAGAGCCCAAAACGTGGATGGACCTGGGCGAATGGACCCTGTACGTGGAAGAACTGGACCCCGTCACCCACGAAGCCCAAAAAATACAGCTCATTAAAAAGGAAGATTCCGGCGCGCTGTCCACCAAGGTCAACGCTTCGCGCGGCAAGGTGATCCTTACCAGCACGGCCCTGGGCCTGGAACTACACGACGGCCAAATGCAGCGTTTGGACGGCAAAGACCCTTCCTCTTTTATTGCGGCTAATTTTGCCAGTTACACGCTGCACATTTCTTTGTTTCGCAACCAGCAGCGCCGCTTGCGCGTAGGGGAAATGACCACCACCAAGCTGCTGCGCCGGCTGCACCATACCCCGCTGGATAAAGCCACCCGCAACGAATACCGCACCGAAATCAGCATGCGCAACGTGATGGCGCTTTCGCCGCTTATTTTGCTCATCGTCAGCTGCCCGATTGGGTTTTCCCTGGGCAAACGCACCAATAAAGGCTGGGGCATGTTGTTTAGCGTGGTGATCATTTTCTCGTTTTATTTACTGATGACCTTGGGGATTTCACTTGGTAAAAAAATCGGCTGGCTGGCCTACCCCGGCCCGTGGCTGCCGGTAGTAGTCGGCGCGTTTGCCGGCCGGTATTTGTGGAAGAAGAGGTTGAACATTTAATGAAACTCTACCGCTATATTGCCCGCAAATTTTGGGGACCGTTCTTTTTTGCACTGGGTATTTTTACGACCCTGGTCATGCTGGGGGATATTTTTGAAAAAATGAAAAACCTCTCCAACGGCACGACCACCGTGTGGGATTTGCTTACCTACTCGCTATGTACCTTCCCCAATTGGCTGACTACCATTATGCCCGTAGCCTGTTTGCTGGGGGCTATTTCCGTGATTAGCGAAATGGTTTCCAACGGTGAATGGACCGCCTGTGTGGCGGGCGGATTCGCCCCAAAAGATTTATTTAAACCCATT
>CAMVRX010000062.1 GCA_947170005.1 uncultured Elusimicrobium sp. | reverse complement strand
AATATGCCGATAATCAGCACGACGACTAACAGCTCAATAAGCGTAAACCCCCGCCGGGTGTTTTCTTTTTTCATTTTCTGTCTCCTTACAAGTTAAGTTACAATTTACCTGTTGGGAGAGCATAAAAACGGCTCTCACGCTTGAGCCTGGTCAATAACCCATACGTAACAGCCGTGGCCTACCGTCCAAATGGATGGTAAACACTCGGTGCAATACAAACAGGTAATTAATCTTTTTGTATTGCACCTAATTGGCTGTTTTTAGATTGACCAGTGCCTTTGCGGCGCTCCATATTCTACATATGGTTCCAAAAACAGAATAAATTGTACCTATAGTATAATAAAAAAGGCTGGGTTTTACCAGCCTTTTTTCGTGAATGATGAGAGAGAAAATTACGTTAAGGAGCTGTCGCAGCCGTGGCCGGTTCCTGTGCGCTTTGGGCGGCCGCTTGCGGCGCCGCAAGCGTGCGGCGGGGGAAAAGTTCGTCGGCCAGTTGTTCGGCGTACGT
Organism: uncultured Elusimicrobium sp.; assembly: GCA_947170005.1. GTDB lineage: Bacteria > Elusimicrobiota > Elusimicrobia > Elusimicrobiales > Elusimicrobiaceae > Avelusimicrobium. The sequence continues at coordinate 5,368 of CAMVRX010000062.1, read as the reverse complement.
GCGGGCGGCATTGTAATCCTCTACGGCGTGCACAAATTCGTCCGTGGGGCGGTTGCTTTCCACATTTTTGGCCATTTCGCGTTCCAAAGTTGCTTTTTTGAGTTGGAAGTCTTCCAACGCCAGCCACAGCTTGACGTGATTAACCAGGCGGTCTTTTTCCTCGCTTACAGCTCCCGTGCATGAGGCTAAGGCTTGGCTTAAAATGGTCAGTTCCTGCTCGGCACTTTGGCGGTCGGTGTGCGAAAAAACGGGGTTTTCGGTATTGAGTTCCGGCACGGACACCGCAGCCGCACGCACGGCCGAACGGTCCGGCAGGTAGGAGTTGCCTACCAAAATGCCGCCCACAAACAGCAAGAACATCGTTAGAATATAGAAAACGTATTTCATAAGTTTAGCGGTAGTTGGTAAATTGCAGCTCCACGCCAAAGTCCTGCCCTTTTAAAAGAGCAATGACGGCTTGCAACTCGTCCTTGGATTTGGACGATACGCGCAGCTGGTCCCCCTGAATAGAGGTGGAAACTTTGAGCTTGGCCTCTTTAATCGCTTTAGTGATTTCTTTGGCTTTATCGGCCGGGATGCCTTGCTGGATTTTAACCGTCTGCTTGGCGTTACCGCCCAGGGCGGCTTCTATTTTTTGCGGCGTAAAGTTTTTAAGGGCCACGCCGCGTTTGGCCATGCGGGTAAAAATAATGTCGCGCAGCGTGTTTACTTTGTACTCGTCGCTGGAGGCCAGTTTGAGTTCGTTGTCCTTTTGCACGAGCTCAATAGAGGAGTTTGTCCCCTTAAAGTCGTAGCGGTTGGTAATTTCCTTGTTAGCGGCGGACACGGCCTCGCTAATTACGTTTAAGTCCACTTTTGATACTACATCAAAACTATAATCTGCCATAAAATCTCCTTATATATTGAAGGGAACGCAACCTGGGCTGTCCCCCGGCAACAATTTCTCGGTATTTGTTTCCTTTCCCTCATTATACTTTTTTTGTACAATAAAGTAAGGCGGGCTGTGAGCCCACCCATTCTAAAGGAGGAAGTACAGTACGTGCTGGCGGGGAAACTCGCATACTTACTTATGAACATCAAAATACGTTTAACCGTGATGAACTTCCTGGAATTTGCCGTATGGGGTGCCTATTTAACATCTATGGGCATTTTCCTGGCAGGGGCCGGGTTTGCAGATAAGATTGGTTGGTTCTATGCGACACAAGGTTTTGTGTCTCTTTTTATGCCGGCGGTCATTGGGATTGTAGCGGACCGCTGGGTGCCTGCGCAAAAAATGTTGGGGTTGTGCCACTTGCTGGCGGCCGCGTTTATGGCCGGGGCCGCGTGGTGCGGTGCGCAAGCACATATCAATTTTGGTCACTTATTTACCTGCTATACGCTTAGCGTAGCGTTCTATATGCCTACGCTGGCACTGTCCAACTCGGTCGCGTACACGGCCTTGCGGCAGCAAAATTTGGATACGGTTAAATGTTTCCCGCCCATCCGTGTATTTGGGACGGTCGGCTTTATTATCGCCATGTGGACCACCAACTTTGCCCACTTTGCCGGCTCGTACACGCAATGGTATTTCTCGGCGGTGTTGGGGATTATTTTAGGGCTGTACTGCTTTACGCTGCCCAACTGTCCGGTCAGCACCGAAAAAGCCAAAACCTTGGCCGAAGCAATGGGGCTCAAAGCATTTGCGCTGTTCAAAGAGAAAAAAATGGCCGTGTTTTTCATTTTCTCCATGCTGCTGGGGATGTCCTTGCAAGTAACTAACGGTTTTGCCGGGCCGTTTATTACCGGGTTTAACAGCCTGGCGGGGTACACCGGCTCGTGGGGGGCCAACAACGCAACGGCCTTGATTTCACTTTCGCAAATTTCCGAAACGCTGTGTATTTTGCTCATCCCGTTCTTCTTAAAACGCTACGGGATTAAAAAGGTAATGCTTATCAGCATGCTGGCCTGGGTGCTGCGCTTTGGGCTGCTGGGCGTGGGCAACCCGTCTACGGTTATGGGGATTTTGTTCCTGATTTCGTCCATGATTATTTACGGGGTGGCGTTTGATTTCTTTAACATTTCCGGCTCGCTGTATGTGGACCAGGAGACCGACCCGTCTATCCGCTCCTCGGCGCAGGGTGTGTTTATGCTGATGACCAACGGCTTTGGCGCGGCCATCGGTTCGCTGGCGGCGCAGAAAGTGATTAACTGCCTGGTGAACGTGCATTTGGATCCGTCCCAAATGATTAACGGCGTTTATCCGCAAGCGATTTCCCGCCAAATTATGACCGGCTGGAGTGAGAGCTGGTTTGTATTTGCGGGGTTCTCGCTGGTAGTGGCGGTGTTGTTTGCGTGGCTGTTTAAGTACAAACACCAAGCACAGAATTAAATAAAATATCCCGTTGATGTTATATTTCACGCACAAAACCCAAAACACAAAGTTTTGGGTTTTGTGCTATTTTCCCCGGTGATATTGTTCACTTCCCGCCTGGAGGGGGAAGTGGCACGCAGTGCCGATGAGGGGGTGTTGTTGCCGTTGTTTTTTGCCGTCAAGGAATTTTAAAAGCCTTGACGCGTTTTTTTTTTTTGCTACATTTTTCTTAGGCCGGATACGGGGGGATATGCTCCCTTGTATCAAAACGCAGTATAAAAGGTTTTAGCGCGTTTAAACGGTACGATAATAGGAGAATGTAATATGGAAAAAACAGATGTAGTTGTAAAACAAAGTGTCATCCTGAACTTGATTTGGGATCTTCAACGCTTGTCGCTCATAAACAACGTGCGTGGAAGATCCCAAATCAAGTTTGGGATGACGTCTTTATATAACAGCGGTTTTACGCTCATTGAGCTGCTGGTTGTCGTGCTGATTATTGGCATTTTGGCGGCGGTGGCACTGCCCCAGTACCAAAAAGCGGTAGAAAAAAGCCGAGCCACAGAGGCTATGATGTTGCTCAAAAATTTAAGGGATCAGCAAGCTCTTTGTTTTTTGGAAAAGGGAAAAGTAGGGGATTGCGGCGCCGGAGGAGATGAGACTAATTTATTAGATTGGGCGCAGATTGAAATTCCGGATACCATGGAAGATGACGGTTGTTGGTTGTCTTCTTGTGGCCCGGTAACTCGTGATTTTTCTTATGCTTTGGATGGTTCTGGGCTAGGATTAAACATCTATGCCGTGCGCCATCCGTTTGCCACAAAATATGCTCTTATTACAACAGCGGATGAGGAAGGTTCTGCTGAAATGTATAACCAAATTGCGTGCTATAACTGGGATGAAGATAAAAATTGGTGCCAGGTGTTAGGTTTGCCGGAAGTTGATTCCCTGGGGACATAATCTATCTTCCCGCGGGGTCTTGGCCGTTAATGAGGCCTTCTTGCTCCTCGTGGTCGTGCAGCGTGGCTTTGTCGCGCAGTTTACGGTGGTAGGTAATGGCAAAGCGGTGGACTTCGTCGCGTATTTCCATTAACAAATTAAGGGCCGGGTCGCCGATGGGCAGTTTAATACTCTCTTTGGCGCCCGGCAGATAAATTCCCTCGTGTGTTTCTGCCAGCGCAATAAACGGGATGAATAAATCCGCGCGCTCAAAAGCATTGAGCGCGGCGTGGATTTGGCTTTTGCCGCCGTCGAGTAAAATGAGGTCAGGCATTTGCGAAGGGTCACGCTTTAACTGGCGCAAGCGGCGGTAGACACTTTCTTCCATCATGGCAAAGTCGCTGCCGCCGCGGTCCGGCAGTTTGGAGCGGATTTTAAAGCGGCGGTAGTGTTCGTGGTTTTTCTCGCCGTTAATGTAGCAAACCATGCAGCCCACGGCCTCGCGCCCGAACAGGTGCGAGTTATCAAACGCCTCAATATGCGCCGGCAGTTTTTTAAGTCCAATCACTTCGGCCAAGCGTTTTAGTTTGTCGGTGTTCTCCATGGCGGTGGTAATATAGTCGTCCTTAAACCGGCCGATCAGCACGCGTTCTTTCATATGGTCCAGTGCGTGCAAAAAGTTGCGGTACACCGCGGCTTGTTCATATTCCAAACGAGCGGAACATTGTTGCATTTGTGTGCTTAGCGTTGCTTTCAGTTCGCCAAAATTGCCGTCTAAAAAGTCCGCCATGCGCCGGGCATTTTTTTGGTAGTCTTCATATGAAATTTTACCCGCGCACGGGGCCGGGCATTGGCCGGTATGATAATAAATACAGGTGTTAATTTTGATGTCTTGCAGTTTTTTCGTGCGCGAAAATTTCCACTTGCACATCCGCAGCGGCGCGTAACCGCTCTTCCACAAAAAGCGCATCAAACTTTTGACAATGTAGGACTTGGGATACGGCCCGTAAAAGGCGTCCCCGCTGCGTTTGCCGGCGTCAGCAGCGCTTTTACGCACCAGTTGCAGGCGGGGGAAGTCCTCGCTTAAACTGAGTTTTAAGTAGGGGTAGGTTTTACCGTCTTTGCCCAGCGAGTTGAAAAACGGCTGGTATTTTTTGATGAGTTTTTCTTCCAACACCAGCGCGTCGCGCTCGCTGGCGCATGTTACATAGTCAATCTTGGCAATCAGCGGCAACAAACTGGGCAGTTTCCACCCGCGCGAATAGAGGTTGGATTCTTGGAAATACTGTTTGACCCGGTCGGAGAGGTTTTTGGCCTTGCCGATGTATAAAATGGTGCCGTCCTTGGCGCGCATGATATACACGCCGGGTTCCTTGGGCAAAATAGAAATCCGCTCATCCATAATTTTATTATATAACAACGGGTGCGAAATTGCATATACGTGGACCAACCATTTGCCAAAATCTTCCAATCTTGCACCGATTTTCGCTTGTGTACCTGCCGCGCTGCGCGCGGCCGGCAGACGTACGCCGCGCTCAACTTGCGGTGTAACCTTGTTTGATTTTGGCAAATCAGGGTACTGAAAATTTTACCCGGTGCTTGGGGAAGTGTGGCAAGTTGCCTGTTTGGGAAAATTCATTGACCAATTTGTTGTGCAAAAGGTATAATATATATAACCGATTTTTATATAGAGGTATTAAAATGGCAAAATTGAAAACGGGCCGCCACACCAGCGCCCTTAAAGCTCAGCGTCAAGCTGAAAAAAGAAACTCCGCTAACAAAGGCTTAATTAAAAAAGTCCGCGTGGCGACCAAAACGGTAAAGGCCTCGGCCGCTACCAAAGCGAAAACCTTGAAAGAGGATTTGAAAAAAGCGAACGCTTGCATTGACAAAGCCGCCAAAAAGAAAGTCATTCACTGGAAAACGGCTGCGCGCAAGAAATCGCGCCTGGCTAAAGCCGCCAACAAGGCTGCTAAATAAGCTCTTTTAAAGTGCAAAACACCCCGCCTTGTGCGGGGTGTTTTGCGTTCTAATCAATTTTTGGGCTTGCGGGTGGAATCTCTTTTAGTTATAGTATAG
>CAMVRX010000061.1 GCA_947170005.1 uncultured Elusimicrobium sp. | reverse complement strand
AGCATCCACTTGCACGCTTCGTTAGCCATCCATATATTGATGGTGGAGGGGGTATTCAGTGTTTGAAATTTATCCGTATAGGCTAAGGCGTTGCGTAAATCCAAGAAGAACGGTACGTTGCGTTGCGGATGTTGGGCGCGCTGCACCGCGCGCGGGCTAAGCACCATACAACACGTTCCGCCGCCAGCTCCCAAACATTTTTGCAACCCAAACACTTGAATATCATACGCGCCCGCAGGCAGTTTGCGCCCGCCCGCGCACGATGTGGTGTCCCACGCAACGAGCGTATCCGCCCCGCGGGTTTTCCAAATTTTAAGCAAATAGTCGTCCGGCAGTTGTACGCCGGTGGCGGTTTCGTTGGGGGTCAGTAAAACTAAACTGGCGTTGGGGTCTGGGAGCCCCTGCGGCAACAGGTTTTTGTCGGCCGTTACAAACGAGCGGGTTACATCTTCCAACCGTCCGGCTAAATCACCGCACCACAAGTGGCTAAACGCACCAATATCCACACCGGAAATAGTTCCTTTGGCTAAACTCCACAATACGGCGTCCAAGGCCGGGGTTACACCGCCGGGGAAAAATAAGATCGTATAGTCCGCCGGAATGTTGAGCAAGCGGCGCAAATTTTCGGTGCACTCTTTATATAAGCCTTCAAACGTAATATCGGCGGCACGGTGGCTGCGCTCAAAAAAAGTTTCGTACAACCGTGCGTTGCGCACGCCGGGCAACCCTTGGCCGGGCCCGCAGGAAAAAGAGGAAGTAGGAAGTTCTTCTTCGGTAAAAATAGAAGTGTTCATATTATTTTTTCTTTTTTGCCGGAATGGATGGGTCTTCCGGATGTTTTTTAATATACTGGTCCACGGCGTCTAGTTCGGGTTTTAAGTATTTGCCCGTGTAAGATTTTTTGCACGCGGCTACCTGGCGGGGGGTGCCCTCACACACAATTTGGCCGCCTTTGTCGCCACCTTCGGGGCCCAGGTCAATGAGCCAGTCGGCCGTCTTAATCACGTCCAAATTATGCTCAATAATCAGCACCGTGTTGCCGCGGTCGGCCAGCCCGTGCAGCACGTGGAGCAGTTTATCAATATCGGCAAAGTGGAGTCCGGTGGTGGGTTCGTCTAAAATATAGAGCGTGTTGCCCGTACCTTTGCGGGAAAGTTCGTCGGCCAGTTTGACGCGTTGTGCCTCGCCGCCCGAGAGTGTAGTAGCTGCCTGGCCCAGTTTAATATACCCAAGCCCCACGTCGTTAAGAGTTTGCAAATAGCGTTTAATTTTGGGAATGGCACTAAAAAACTCCAGCGCTTGGGAAACACTTAAATCCAATACCTCGGCAATATTTTTGCCTTTGAATTTGACTTCCAACGTGTCCTGGTTAAAACGTTGGCCGTTACATTCTTCGCACTTCACATAAATGTCGGGCAAAAATTGCATTTGGATTTTCAAAATACCGTCGCCCTGGCATTTTTCGCACCGGCCGCCCTTGACGTTAAACGAAAACCGCCCCGGCTTGTACCCGCGGCGTTTGGCCTCGGGCATTTGGGCAAACAGTTCACGGATGTGCGAAAATACACCCGTGTACGTAGCGGGGTTGCTGCGCGGCGTTTTGCCAATGGGGCTTTGGTCCACGATAATTACTTTATCAATGTTATTTAATCCCGTAATGGTTTTGTGCGTGCCGGGCAGCTCTTTGGCGCCGTAAAATTGGCGCGCCAGTTCCTTATATAAGATGTTGTGAATCAGTGTGCTTTTGCCCGAGCCGGACACACCGGTAACGCATACCAATTTCCCTAGCGGGATTTTTACATCAATGTTTTTGAGGTTAAATTGCTGCGCGCCTTTAATCGTTAAAAATTTTCCGTTTCCTTTGCGTAGTTCTTGGCGCGGCAAAATCATACGCTGGCCGTTTAAATACGAGGCCGTCAAAGAATTTTTATTTTTGAGAAAATCTTTCGTGGGCTCGCTGGCTACCACTTGGCCGCCGTGTTCGCCGGCGGCGGGGCCCAGCTCCACCACATAATCGGAAGCTAAAATAGTGTCTTTATCGTGTTCTACCACAATAAGGGTATTATCCAAATTGCGCAGATTTTTGAGCGTATCAACCAGACGGTCGTTATCGCGCGAGTGCAGCCCGATGGTGGGTTCATCCAGCACGTAGAGTACCCCCGTAAGGCCCGAGCCGATTTGCGTAGCTAGGTGGATGCGCTGTGCCTCGCCGCCGGAGAGCGTTTGGCTTTTGCGGTTTAATGTTAAATAAGACAAGCCCACACTGTTTAAAAAATTCAGCCGCGCGTTAATTTCTTTGAGCACATCCTTGGCGATAATTTTTTCTTTATCACTTAGTTGTAAGCGGGCAAAAAAATCCCGTGCCGCGGAGACTTGCATGGTTGTAATATCATCAATATTTTTGCCGTTTACTTTCACGGCCAGGGCTTCGGGCTTGAGGCGTTTGCCTTGGCAGGCGGGGCAGGTTACTTCGCGCATGAAACGCTGGGTGACTTCTTCTTTCACAAAGTCGCTTTCACTTTCGGCTACGCGGCGTTTTAAGTTGGTAATTACTCCTTCAAATTCTTGCTCGCCGCCGGAAATAATAGAGGTATAGGTGGCCCCGCCCGTACCGTAGAGCAGCAAATCGCGCTGGGCCTTGGGCAGCTTGTGCCACGGGGTGGTCATGGAAATATGGTTCTGGCGGCAGACTTGTTTTAAAATATCGTAATAGTAGCCGCTCCAGGAGTTTTTCCACCGGTGGGTGCGGGTGGTAACGGGGTTGTCCCACGCTTCAATGGCGCCCTGGTTAATCGCTAGCGATTTGTCCGGCACCACCAGGTCCTCATCTACTTCAATTTTTACGCCCAGCCCGTTGCACTGCGGGCACGCCCCATAGGGGGAGTTAAAGGAAAATAACCGCGGTTCCAGTTCACTAAATCCAATCCCGCAGTGCGCGCAAGCGTTGGACTCGCTGTACGTAAATTCGCGCGGGGATTTGCCTTCGGCCTCTACAATATGTACCAGGCCTTTGGCGTAGCGCAAGGCGGCTTCCAGGCTTTCCACCAAGCGTTCGCGGTCCAGTTCTTCTACAAAAATTTCGTCGCACACCAGTTCAATGGTATGTTTTTTGTAACGGTCCAGCACGGGGATATTGTCTAAAGAAATCAACGTGCCGTTTACGCGCGCCTTGACGTAGCCCTCTTTTTTGAACTTTTTAAAAAGCTCTTCATACGTGCCCTGGCGGCCGCGGATAACCGGGGCTAGGATTAAAACGGTCCGTTCGTTAAATTTACTTAAAATATCGTGTGCAATCCCCTGTACGCTCCAGCTTTGCACTTCACGCCCGCACTGGGGGCAAAAGCGGTGCCCTACGCGCGCAAACAACAAGCGCAAATAATCGTAAATTTCCGTCACCGTGGCTACGGTAGAACGCGGGTTTTTGGAGGGGTTTCGCTGCTCAATGGAAATAGCAGGGGAAAGGCCTTCAATGTGTTCCACGTCCGGCTTTTCCATCAGTTCCAAAAATTGCCGTGCATAAGCGGACATACTTTCCACATAGCGGCGCTGCCCTTCAGCATAAATGGTATCAAATGCCAGCGAGCTTTTGCCCGAGCCGGACAGGCCCGTCACTACCACCAGGTTGCTCTTGGGGATTTCTACAGAAATGTTTTTTAAATTGTGGCCTTTGGCGCCGATTACTTTAATGGATTTCATGGTAAAACCTTACGTGTCCCTCTTATGTAAATATATTATATAATTTATTTAGCTTACTCTTGGAGGGGTTGTGTGAAAAAACCGCTTAAATACCTCCTTTACGCTTTGGGGATGTTATTATCGGTGGGCATTTTAGCCGTAATGATTTACCAAGCCAAGGACAGTTTTGTTAAAATCTGGCAAGGCGTTAAAATTAAATACCTGTTTTTGTCGTTGCTTTCCTCGGTGCTTATTTACGTAGCCATGGGGATGAGCCTGTATGAAATGCTGCGCATTATGGGCCGGCGCATCAGCAGAAGTGCTGCTGTGGGCATTGCACTTGTTTCCACGACGGTAAACTATTTGGTTTCTTCGTTGGGGGCCAGCGGGTTTGCGCTGCGCGCGCACCTTTTGAACCGCCGGCGCATTCCGTTTGGCATGTGTGTAACGGCCAGCATCGTCATTACGGTACTTTTGTACTTTGTGTTGGCGGTGATTATTTTGCAAGGGTCTATTTTAATGTTGTTTAACTCGTCGGCTACCACGTGGCAGCTGGCGGAAAACTTTGCGCTTATTGCCGGGATGTGCGTGGTGTGCGTGCTGATTACGGCGTTTTTATTTAATGACGAGTGGCGCTCCAAATGGCTGCGCAAGGCCTTCCGGCTACTTAACAAAATTCTGTTTCACGGGTTCCGCGCACTCATTCCCAAAGACCGCTATAGCGATTTTGCCGCCCAACTTGATGAAGGCATAGAGCTCATCCACAAGAAAAAACGCAAACTCACCCGCACCATTGTGTATGTATGTGCCGATTGGTTTTTCACAATTATGGTGCTCTATTTTGCCTTCCGCGCGGTGGGAGTGATGATTTCGCCCGGCGTGCTGGTGGCGGGGTTTGCCGTGGGGATGGTAACAACCTTAATTCCCATTTTGCCCAGCGGTTTGGGTGCCATGGAACTAGCGATGACGGCCGTTTTTAGCCAAATGGGCATTGATTGGGACGCCGCCCTAATGGCTACGCTCATCTACCGCGTGGTCTATTACGTCATACCGGGCATTGTAAGCATTTTTATTTACTGGGGGCTGCAACTTTCTTCCCCGTCCATAGAATCCAAACGCAAACGCAAGGGGCAGCCGCATGATTGAAAAACTTGGCCCGCTTACGCCGCACGTGGCACCCAGCTGTTTTGTGCATAAAACGGCCAGTATTATCGGCCAAGTTACGCTGGAGGAGAATGTATCGGTTTTCCCGTGTGCGGTGCTGCGCGGCGATATTGCCGCCATTACCGTGGGTGCAAATTCCAATATTCAAGATAACGCCGTGCTGCACGTAAATTACGATGCGCCGTGCCAAATCGGCTGCGGGGTGAGCGTAGGGCACGGGGCTGTGGTACACGGCAGCAAAGTGGGCGATAATGTGATTATCGGCATGAACGCCGTGATCATGGAAAGCGAAATCGGCCCTAACTGCATTATTGGGGCGGGGGCGGTGGTGCCGGCGGGGAAAAGCATCCCGGCGGGCTCTTTAGTGATGGGGGTTCCGGCCAAGGTGGTGCGCCCGTTGGAAGAGGACGAAGTCAACGCCGTTTTGCGCAACGCGCGCGAATATGCCCAGGCAATCCCTCTTTATAAAGAGCAAACGCAAGAATTATGAAGAAAGTGGTTTTGATTGAAGACTCCAAAGTATTGGGCACGGCCCTGGTGGGGGCGCTAAAAGTGGAAGGCATCGAGGCCCACTGGGCACAAAACGGCGTGCTGGGCGTGGCATTGGCCAAACAGCAAAGGCCCGACGTCATTTTGCTCGATTTAATGCTGCCTAAGCTTAGCGGCTTTGAAGTGTGCAAACTGTTAAAAACCGATAATGCCACCTGGCGCATCCCCATTGTGATTATGTCCACGTTGACGGACGACGAGTCGCGCGTGCGCGCCAGCGAGGCCGGGGCCGATTATTTTATCCCCAAACCCTACGATTTGCCCGCCACTTTGGCGGAAATCAAAAAGATTTTAAAAATATAGGAGGAACGTATGACCGCCGATATAGATTATGTGTTTGAACTATTGGAAATGAACGAACCCGCCCGCGCACTCATAGAGCTGAAAAAAGCACACACCAAAGATGCGCAAATTTTGTTTTTAGCGGGAGAAGCGCACCGCCAGCTGGGCAGCTTTGAAACCGCTTTAAAAACCTACGCCCGGGCGCTAACTAAGGC
>CAMVRX010000060.1 GCA_947170005.1 uncultured Elusimicrobium sp. | reverse complement strand
CCTTATATTTGCTTTTACCGGGTAAAAGCAGTGTTAAATTTCCGGCGCGGCCTGCCTGATTTGCTTGAGGGCCCATGCAGGGTCCGCCGAGGAAAAAATTGCATGTCCGGCCACCAGCGCGTCTGCCCCGGCTTTGATAGCCACAGGGGAGGTTTGCGCGTTGATGCCGCCGTCAACTTCCAGCCAAATTTTCCGGCCGGAAGCGTGGATGAGTTGGCGTACTGCCTGAATTTGCGCGGGCGCGCTTTGCAAAAATTCCTGTCCGCCAAAACCGGGGTACACACTCATCACTAATACCAAATCGATATACTCTAAAAGGGGTTTTAACATTTCCGGGTTTGTATCCGGCTTAAGGGACACCCCTGTTTTTACACCCAAGGCCCGGATGGCTTGCAGTGCTTGCACCGTATCATCTTGCGATTCTACATGCACCGTAAGCAAATCGGCCCCCGCTTTGGCAAACGGCAAAATAAAGTTCAGCGGGTTGGTTACCATCAGGTGTACATCTAACGGTAAATCGGTAAATCCTTTCAAAGAACGCACTACAGCCGGGCCGAAACTTAAGTTCGGCACAAAATGCCCGTCCATAATATCTACGTGCAACCAATCCGCCCCGGCCTGAGCTACGCGGGAGACATCCTCTCCCAAGTGGCACAAGTCTGCAGACAGAATAGAGGGGGCAACACATATTGTACCATTTACGGCAGGCATTTTGGAAGTATTTTTTTTCATTTGACTTCGCGCTCGCGTACCAAAATGTTATCTACAAATACCCGCACCGTCGCAAACGAGGTAAACGGAATTTCTACATCCACCTTAGAACCGGGCTGTTTGATTTCGTTTAATACTTCACTTTCGCCGGTTACGTCTTCCACCACTACGCGCACAATACTCTCGCGCTTGCCTTGCGGCAATTCGTAATGCAGGTGATACGATTTTTCGTTCTCGGCCGTTTCCCGGCGGCTGACGGTAATTTCTATATTGCTGCCGGGGGGCACTTGGCTGTCCGCGCGGGGGCGTTGGTCGGCTACAGTGCCGTTGGGGAAGGGGGAGTTCGGGTCCTCTTTAATAATCAAATTGACATCCTGGTGGCTGGCCCACAAGGTAGCCTGCGCCAGTTTTTTACCTTTAAAAGAAGGTACCAAAATAACACTGGCCGGCGGCGCCCCGTTGGAAGATACCAGCGTGACAGCCGTGCCCTTTTGCACCATGCTGTCGGCTTTGGGGTCTTGGGTGATGACGAGCCCCTTGGCGTAAGTAAGGGAGTAAGCATTTTCCACCTGGGTTACATTAAGCCCGGCTTTGCGGATAGCCAGTTGGGCTTCGCGCAAGGTAGTGCCGACGGTATTGGGGACAAACACCATTTCGTCGCCTTGGCTAATCCATACGCGGATGATGCGCCCTTCGCGCACGGTGGACCCGGCCGAAGGAATTTGGCGCAGCACGGAGCCGGGGGGGACGTGGGTATCAAATTCCACGCCGGCTTGTTTGGCGGCCAGGTTTTGCTTAGCCAACAAATCCAGCGCTTGGGAAACGGGCTTTTTGGTTAGATCGGGCACGGTTACTTCTTTGCGGGTGTGGATGAGTGCGCCCAGTACCCAGTCCAAAGATACCAAAATCAGCCCGACAAAAAACAGGCAGACCATGCCGATAATCAGCCATTTAAGCCGCCCGGGTTTTTTATTTTTTTGGATAAACTCGTCAAAACGTACGTCGTGAGTTTGCATTTTGTGTAAATACAAGGTCGTTAATTTTTAACCCGCGCCCGTTGGCAAAGTCTGCTGCGGGCATTGGTTTTTTTCCGGCGGGTTGCAGCGTGCACAGCCACAGCGCGCCCTGTTTACATTTTACTAAAATTCCGTTTTCACGTTCAATAGAAAGCACCGTACCGGGGGCGGCCGTAAATTCTTGGGTGGAAAGTTGCGTGCGCACCACTTGCACCCACTCTAATTCCCCGTTGTGTAAAAAAGGTACCTTGGGCTTAGGGCCGCACACCAGCCCGCGCACGCGGTTGTGTAGCTCGGTGGCGGTTAAATCGGCCGGGCGCAACAGGGTGTCCTCTTTTTGCAACATGGGGGCTGCGGTGGGCGTGCCGGTTTGCGGGGTTTGCACCATTTCGCCGTTTTGCAAACGGGTGAGTACTTCGCGCAAGCCCGTAAGGCCCAGCGGGATGAGTTTTTCAAACAAAGTTTGTGCGTTGTCCTGCGGGTCAATGGCGATTCCTTTTTGCAAAAACAGCGGGCCGTCGTCCATGCCGGGGCGAATCCAAAAAACGGAAATGCCGGTTTTAGTGTGCCCTTGGATGAGCGCTTGCTGCACCGGGGCCGCGCCGCGCAAAAGCGGCAATAACGAAAAATGCACATTCAAAATACCTAGTTTAGGCAGTGCCAAAAAATCGGGGCGGAAAATTTTGCCGTAAGCCACGGCCACGCCTAAGTCAAAGGGAGTGGCGGCAATTTTGTCAAAATCGTCTTTTAGTTTATCGGGTGACAACACAGGCACGCCCAGTTCCAACGCACGCGCTTTGACGGGGCAGGCAGACACTTCCATCCCGCGCCCGCGCGGCTTATCGGCCTGGGTAACGGCCAGTTGCAAGTCGGTCATTTCGCGGACCAGTTCCAAATAAGGTACGGCCAGTTGCGGGGTGCCAAAAAAAATCGTTTTCATACTTGTATTTTACCAATTTTTGAGAAATACTAGGTGATTTGTTGGCCGTTTATTTTAAAAGGCTTGACGCGTTTTTTTTTTTTGGTAAATTTGAGGTATATAAAAAGATAATTCTATATAAATGGAGGGGTACATAGTATGAAAGAAAGTCGTTTTAAAGGTGTTTTTTGCGCAAAAGAAATAAGTGGGTTTGAACGAATGATTACCTCCCCCCGGGAGGGGGAGGATGGGCGTAGCCCAGCAGAGGGGGGATTAAAAAAGGATTTCTTTATGGACACCCCCTCATCTGTCCTTCGGACATCTTCTCCCTCCGGGGGCGAAGTAAACAGCATGCGGGGTTTTACGCTCCGCCCCTCGTCACCCCGCAGTGTTGCTGTGCGGGGTATAGGGGCGGCCTCTGCGCTATATCCCGCGCTACAGGCCTGCGGGATGACGAAGCTCAGCGGCCGGGGTTTTACGCTCATAGAATTGCTAGTTGTGGTACTGATTATCGGCATCCTGGCGGCAGTGGCGTTGCCGCAATATCGGGTGGCGGTGTTAAAGGCGCGCCTTACACAAGCCAAAATTATGGTGGATGCGCTTGCCAAAGCGGAAGAAGTGTATTATTTAGCTAACGGTGCTTATTCGCCCGCTATCAGTGCGTTGGATATTGATACCCCGCCCGCATTAGAAGAGAGTACTTCCACTACCTCTAACACTCGTGCTTTTGAGTGGGGCAAGTGTTGGGTGGCTTCCGGAGATGACTACGGTGACCGGGTAGCTTGTTCCATAGACGGAAATATCAATTTGTATAAATACTTACGTCACGCAACAACGGTAAAGGCTGGTGTAAGCATATGCCGTGCTCTAAACAGCAATTTGAGTTCACTTGAAAATAAAATATGTAAACAAGAAAGCGGACAAACCGATCCAAACAATTGTGTAGAAAATGAATATTGCGATTGGGCGTGGCTTTAAGTTGAATTTTATTTCCGCCCCGCAATCATTTTTTTGACTTGCGGGGTGTTCAGTTCCCATAGTGCATTTTTGGCGACCCATACGGCGGTGCGGTTGTCCGTGTATAAGTCCAAAATCTCATTCGCGCAGCACACGGCATGCGGTGTTAAGCGCGGATTTTTTTTGCCGATATTTCTAAGCGCCCAGTTGACGGCCTTAAATACCATGGGCCGCGGGTCGGCAGCGTGTGTTTTAATGAGCGGCAGCATTTTAATAAGGTCTTTATCAGCGGTTTTGGCGCGCGGCATGGCCAGCACCGCCAGCGTAGCAAAGCCCGCGCGGCGGACAAATTCGTCCTCTTTTTTCATCCAACGCTCGGCCAGTTTGAAGGGATTTTTTACGCGCGCAAATAAATTGAGCGCACATCCGTCGCAAATATCCCACGAGTTTAAATCATGTGCCCAATGGTCCAATTTTTCGCGCGTCATTTGCGCCGGGTCGGCCAGCATCGAGGCCAACATGCGCGCCTCGTGGATAGCACTGGCCCATAGTTCGTCGGCCAGGGGTTGGTCCGGCTTGGCGAGCGTTTTGGCTAATTTACGCAGTGCAGTAACGGGCGTGCCGACGGCCAGCTGCGTGTTAATGCCAAAGCGTTTTTGCATTTGTGCTTTAAACGTGGGGGAAGAAAGCGCTTTAATTTGGCGCACCAGTTCGGCAGCAGCGGGGTTGCTCATACGCCCCCAAAACGCCGCGTGCGCCCGGCGTAAGCATCCAGTGCTTTTTGCAGTTCGTCCGCGTTAAAATCGGGCCACAGCACGGGGGTAAAGTAAAATTCGCTATAGGCGGCTTGCCATAATAAAAAGTTGGAAAGGCGTTCTTCGCCCGAGGTGCGGATGATAAGCTCCGGGTCCGGCACGGCGGGCTGGTACAAGTGTGCTGAAATATCGTCCATGGAAATGAGTTTTTTGCCTTGTGCCAGCAGCGTATTGACAGCGTGTACAATTTCCTGCCGGGCGCCGTAATTGAGCGCCAAGTTGACGGTAAGCCCCGTGTTGGCGGCTGTGGTTTGCACGGCTTTTTCTATTTTTTCTAACACGGCGGGGGGGAGTTCCTCGCGCGCGCCGCTGACGAGCAGACGGAAATTTTTTTGTTGTGCCTCGCCGGTGTACGTGTCTAATGTTTTACACAACAGGTCCATCAGCCCGTCGATTTCTTCCTTCGGGCGGGACCAGTTTTCGGTGGAAAATGCGTAGAGCGTTAAGTATTTAATCCCCAGCTTTTGCGCGGCCTCAATGGTGCGTTTGACGGCGTTGGCGCCTTCGCGGTGGCCCGCGAGGCGCGGCAACCGGCGCGCTTTGGCCCAGCGTCCGTTTCCGTCCATAATAATGGCAATATGCTGCGGGATATTGTTCATACTTATATTTTAGCATTTTAGGCCGTTCTCCTTTATACATTATTTACTGAGCTTGACTTGTTTTTTTTTTTTGTTATCTTGGTACTATGTCGTACACAGGAGAAAATAAAATGAAAGATAACAAGGTTGTAGTCTTACTCAACACCCCCTCATCCGGCCTTCGGCCACCTTCTCCCTCCAGGGGCGAAGTAAACAATGTGCGGGGTTTTACGCTCATTGAGCTGTTGGTGGTTGTTTTAATTATTGGTATTTTGGCGGCGGTGGCCGTGCCGCAATACCAGAAGGCCGTGGAAAAAGCGCGGATGGTGGAGGCCATTACTGTATTAAACCAAGCCCAAAAGGCCCTTGATTTGTATTTTTTGGAGGGTCATAATCCACAGTCCTTTTATGTGTTTGGTAACGCAGACGGTAGAGAAACTTTTGTAGAGTTGGATGGTATCAATTACAGTGGCTTAGATTGTACAGCGGATAACGGCAGGTATTGCAACAATGCTTTTTTCCTTTACGACGGGAACTGTAATGGAAATGGTTCCTGTTCCATCTACGTATGGAGAGTGAAAGATGGAGAACCTTGGAATAATAACGTCATTTATTATATGCATATATCAAGGAATGCTACTACCGGTCAATGGAGTAAATATTGCATAACAGGTTCAGCCGGGAACGTATCCTTATGTAAAAGCATAGAAGCACAAGGTTGGGAAGCGCATTAATTTGAATTTCCCTGGTACTCATAATGAGACCCAGGGGTTTTTCGGGCAGGTAAAATGTCGCGGCTGCAACATCACCGGGCAAAATTTACGGTTGGCTGATTTGTCAGATTTGAGCCGTATTTGCGGGGCTAGTTGCCCGTATAGGCGTACTGCAAGG
>CAMVRX010000059.1 GCA_947170005.1 uncultured Elusimicrobium sp. | reverse complement strand
GGAAGAAACCGTGGTGGAAGTAACCGCCCCGGCCCCGGCCAAGCCCGCCGAAAAAGCGAAAGCGCCGCTTGTCGAAAAACCGCAAGCCAAGCCGCAGCCCGCCGCATCCCCGGCCGCCAAAACGGCCCCGGTTGCAGTGCCGGCCCCTGCGGAGCCAGCGCAAACGCCCGCGCAAGCGCAGGTGCAGAGCATTTACGTGGCCCCGGCCGCTGCCAACAGCAAGTACCGCCGCGTGACGTTTAAATGGTTTGGCCCTGCTGAAACGGTGTCTATCGTCAGCGGATTTACCAACCGCAAACCCCAAGCGCTCAAAAAAGTGGGTGACCATTGGGAAACCACGCTGACCATTGCCCCCGGCACGTATAAGTTTTTGTATATTGTAAACGGCAAAAACACGCCGGACCCGTATGCCGAACTTAAAGACGGCCGCTCGGTACTGGTGGTGAAATAGGGGTTTTATTGAACGGTTTACGATACCCTGCTTGTAAGCGGGGTATTTTTTGTGTAACGAAAACCCCCAGCTAGGCTGGGGGATACTTATTTGCATAAATAACCGGGGCGCGTTAGAGGACGCGCCCCGGGTGAGGTTACAACTAGTCATCCTTTGGCTTTCGGCTCGCCGCCGGACAGCAGGAAAATCACTGGGAAAAATTTTCAGTACCCTGATTTGTCAAATTCAAACAAGTTTGCACCGCAAGTTGAGCGTGGCGTACGTCTACCAGACGGTGCATAGCACCGCAAGTACGCAAGCGAAAGTCGGTGCAAAATTGGCAGAATTTGGCAAATTGTTGGTCCACGTATATGTTCATTTGTGCCCTGTCTTTCATCAGCAACTCATATTTCTTTTGATAATGCTGCGTACTACCCCTTCTACGTGAAACGCCGTTTTATCCGCCACAATGGGCGTGTAGCGCGGGTTTTCGCTCTGCAAAATTACATTCTCGCCGTACTGCGTGAAGCGCTTGACCATTACTTCACCGTTGTTGACGCAAACCACTACATCTTTGTTATTGGGCGTGCGGGTTTGCTCGACAATGAGCCAATCGTGCGGAGCAATTAAGGTTTGCATGGAGTCACCCACCGCCTCCACCATAAACCCCTTGCACGCCGGGAAATAAATCATACTCGGGTCCACCGGCACTATGCGGGTGGGGGTGCCGTCCAAAAGGGTTCCTTCGGGGCCGCACTTGGCCATGCCGTACATATTCAGGTAGATAACGTTTCGCTCCGGGTCTTTGAGTACAATGTAATCGCGCGGGTTGGCCGGGTTGCGCTTTAAATAGCCCTTTTTTTCCAGCTGTGTGATGTGGTGAAACGCCACGCTTTTGCTGCTTACGTTCAACCGCTCGGCCAATTCTTCCATGGTCAGCGGGTCGGAAATATTGGCTTTCAAAATTTCTAAAAGTTCCACTTGTTTGGCATGTAAGGCTTTCATTTTGGGGTTCCCCTTAAAATTTTATAATTTATTTTGTTCTATATATTGTTCTATAATTTTTTTATAAAAAAAGCAAGTAAAATTTATAAATACTTAAATTTTAAGTATTTTTTAAATTATAGCCTGCTTATTTTCGTTCTAAGTTTTAGTACCGGCGATGCTGTTCCCAGTTCCAAGCGGTCTGTATAATGCGCGTTAAATTATACTGCGGCTGCCAGCCCAACACTTGCTGCGCTTTGGTAGAGTCCGCCACCAACACAGCGGGGTCTCCCGCGCGGCGCGGGGCCGTTTCTACCTTAAAATCAATGCCTGTAATTTTTTTGGCTTCTTTAATCAGTTCGGCTACGCTAAAGCCGGACCCGCTGCCCAGGTTGAAGCGTTCGCTCTTGTTTTCGCGCATCATTTTTTCCAGGGCCAGGATGTGCGCGCGGGCCAGGTCGTTCACGTGGACATAATCGCGCACGCAGGTACCATCCGGCGTGGGGTAGTCCGTGCCGAACACTTTGATAGACGGGCGTTTGCCCGCGGCGGTTTGCAGTACCAAGGGGATTAAATGCGTTTCGGGCGTGTGCGACTCGCCGATTTGGCCGCTGTCGTCGGCACCGCTGGCGTTAAAGTACCGCAGTGCCGTGGCTTTTAGCCCGTAAGCGGTGTCAAAATCCGCCAGCATTTTTTCCACCATCAGTTTGGTGTTGCCGTAAGGGTTAATCGGATTTTGGGGATGCGTTTCGTCAATTTTTTCACGCACGGGTTCGCCAAACGTGGCGGCGGTGGACGAAAACACAAAATACTTCACGTTATTTTCTACCATCGCGTCCAACAGGTTGAGCACCTGGGCCACATTGTTGTGGTAGTATTTGGACGGCTCTTTGACGCTCTCGCCCACTTCAATAAACGCGGCAAAGTGCATCACGGCGTCTATGGCGTGTTTTTTAAAAACTTCCGCCAGGCGCGCTTTGTCGCCCAGGTCGCCCAATTCAAAAGGGAAAGTTGCAACGGCCTCTTTATGGCCTTTGGAAAGGTTGTCAAATACGACGGGATTGTAGCCCTGTGCGGCCAACATTTTGACGGTGTGCGAGCCGATATACCCGGCCCCGCCGATAACGAGAATATTTTTCATAAAAACTCCTTTATTCTATTTTATAAAAAACGGGACGATTTGTTATAATGAGTTTATGAAAAAAATAGGGATAGGAGTGCTTATTGTGGCAGGGCTATTTTATTTTTTACGGGGGGGAAAAACGGAAATCAAAAATTTCCCCAACCCGCACCGCGCGGTGGTGGCATTTGGCGACAGTTTAACCGCCGGTTACGGTGCGCCCGCGGGCAGCAGCTACCCCGACGTGTTGGCACAAAAAATCAGCCGTCCGGTCATTAACTTAGGGGTGTCCGGCGAGACGGCCGCGGCGGCCCCCGTGCGTTTGCCGCAGGTGCTGGCGGAACGACCCTATATGGTGCTTATCGAATTTGGCGCCAACGACCACATGCGCCAGCAAAGCCGCCAAGCGGCTATCAGCGCCGTGGCGCAAATAGTGGACAAAGTGCAAGCGGCTGGGGCGATCGCCGTCATCGTGGACACGGGCGGCCCGGGCATGGGAGAATATACCCAAGCCTACCAGCAAATGGCGCGTGAGAAAGGCGCGCTCTACGTGCCGGGCATTCTCAAGGGGATTTTTTACAAGCCCAGTTTGAAAAGTGACCAAGTTCACCCCAACGCGCAAGGCTACGCGCTGATTGCCGACAAAGTCCACCGCGTGATAAAAGATTATTTGTAAAATTTTGTTATAATAAAGTGGCAGTACAAAAAATTTGCTCTGTTTTTGGGGCCGTGTTTATGCGGTAGCTTGTGGAAAACCGTAAGTTGAGAATCAATCCAAAAACAGTCGATAGAGACATAATATTTCCGAGTTGATCCCTCGGAGGTATTATGTCGAATGGTTTTCGTTATACTTTTACGTAAACGGAAGCTTACGGCTGTTTTGTTTGGGATATGATTCTCTCTCAAAGAAGACAAGCCGTTTTTATGTCTTCAGACAAAGCAAAAAATACTTATAAGTAAGGAGAAAAAAATGGAGAATCAAAAACGAGGGTTTACCCTCATTGAGTTGTTGGTAGTGGTGTTAATTATCGGTATTTTGGCAGCCGTAGCGGTGCCGCAATACCAGGTGGCTGTGGAAAAATCGCGGTTGACCGAGGCGCTTGTAAACGGACAAAAAATTGTGGAGGCACAAATGCTGCGTCAGCTAAGCACCGGAGAGTGGGACGGAGTAAACAAGGACCTGTTAGATATTGAACTGTCCGGTGGGGAATGGGATGAGTATGGAGAATGGTACGCCACTCCAAATTTCCTTTATTGGATTGGCGATGGAGACCATGTGGGAGCGTTTCGTCAAATAGCTGGATGTTCTAGTGCGGATGCTGATGCATGTTTATATCTAGTGGATTTTTGGGCTGATGGGAGCCGGATATGTAATGACCTCGGCTCTACGCTTGGTAGGAAAATTTGCACATTGCTGGTTGCGCAAGGGTTTAAATATACCCCTAGCGACGATGATGAGTAAGTCAGGCATTGCCTGGCTGTTATAAAATGGGGCGTCATCCCGGGATCGATCCGGGGTCTTTCACGCTTGTTGTTGACTTTGTGCTTGAGGAACAACCGGCGTGGAAGATACCCTGTGGGCCGCCCCCTAAAACTTAGGATGACGTCTTGATTAAATAGCAAGAGTATTAACCTGGGACCTTATCAGGCTCACACCTGAGCTCTCAAACTTTGGCCGGGTTTTTTATCATTCGTCCTCTCAAATTTAGTAAAATATCCTGTACACCGTTTGGGAGGAACTTATTTTTATGGACGCATTTTACCAACTGGCAGGTGCTTGCAAAGCCCTGTTTGCCAATCCGTCGCTGCAAAGCATCTACGACGTTATGAACGGCTTTAACGCCCTGATTTGGGGTCCGCCGATGATTTTTCTGCTCCTTTTCTTGGGCATTTATTTCACCGTAAAACTGCGCTTTATCCAAAAATATACCTGGCCCGCGATGAAACTTTCTGTGGCTAAAGCCGAAAATGAAGGTATGGTCAGCAGCTTTGGTTCTTTGGCGGTGATGATCGGGGCCACCGTCGGTACAGGGAGCATTATCGGCGTAACTACCGCCGTGGCCGAAGGCGGCCCGGGCGCGTTGTTTTGGATGGTGGTAGCCGGATTTTTTAACTTTGCTATTAAATATAGCGAATGTATGGTGGCGTTTAAATACCGCATCCGTCTACCTGACGGGGAATATGTGGGCGGGCCGATGTATTACCTCTCCAATATTTTAAAATTTAAGTGGCTGGGAATTGTTTTTGCCGTCGGCACACTGCTGATGGGTTTGACGGCCGGCAGCGCGCTGCAGGCCAACTCCATCGCCGACGCGCTGCGCGAAGGCTACAACTTAAACCCCTGGTATGCTTCCCTCTTTGTAGCGCTGGCCGCTGCCGTAGTGATTTTGGGCGGTGTCAAGCGCATTGCTTCTTATTCCGAATGGCTGGTGCCGATTATGGGCAGCTTGTATTTGGTGATTGCCATTATCGTTATTTTGATGAATTTTACCCACATTCCGCAAGCGATACTGGTAGTGCTTAAGGGTGCTTTTACCGGCAAAGCTGCCGCGGGCGGGGCCGTGGGGATTGGCATTTTGGCCTTTGTGCAAGCGATGATCCCCGGCGTAACGGCGGGTGTTACCCGCGCTGTGTTGGCTACCGAGGCCGGGTTGGGCAGTGCCTCTATGGCGGCCGCAGCCGCGCGCACACGCAGCGCCACGCAAATGGCGATTGTGTCTGCTACGTCGGTATTTTGGGCGATTTTCATTTGCAGCTTAACCGGCATTGTCATTGTGCTGGCCGGCGATTATACCAACCCTAACGTCTACGCGGCCAACTTGTGCAACAGCGCGTTTAAAACCGTACCGTATATCGGTACGCCGATTTTGGTGTTTTCACTGGTGATTTTTTCGTTCACCACCATTATTGGCTGGGGATACTATACCGAAAAATCCTTGCAGTTTTTGTGCAAGGGTTCCAATGTGCTTATCAAACCTTCGCGCGTGCTGTTTATTTTGTTGGTATTTGCGGGGGGGATTATCGGTACGACGTTCTCAACGGATTTATTTGTAGGCCAGTCCGTCTTGCGTACGGCACAAGCCAATATGTCCACGCGCTTTATGTGGGCGCTGGTGATTTTAACCATGACCATGATGACTATCCCGAATATATGGGCGTTGTGGTGTTTCCGTAAAGTGATTAAAAAAACTACGCGCAAAGACTTACGCGCCTTGGTGGGCCGTCAAGCCTGTATGGAGCGTGCCGCCGCGGCCCGTGCGGCCAAGGCCGCTAAAAAAGCCGCCGCTGCTGCACAAAAAGCCGCGCAAGAACAGCAACGGGCCGAGGAAAAAGCAGCCGAGCGTACCTTCCTGGCTGCCAAGCGCGTACGCAAAGATAAATAAGGGAATAGGGCTTGCTTTTTCTCAAAAAAAGGATTAAACTAATAATAGGCCTTTTGTATTGACAACAGAGGACAAA
>CAMVRX010000058.1 GCA_947170005.1 uncultured Elusimicrobium sp. | reverse complement strand
GATGTTGCATTTTTTTAGGGCCTCAAATTCGGGGATGGTCAGCGGCGCAATGTTGACGTTTACGCGGCGGATGTTTTGGCCGTTCCAGCGGGTTTCGTAAATGGCGGCCACACTGTCATAGACGTACTGCAACCCACCGCCGGGGTACGCCTCGCCGGCCACCATCAAAATGCGTTTGTGCCCTTGCTGCAACAGCGCGGTGACTTCCTGGTGGATTTCTTCGCGCGTGCTGGCGTGGCGTTTGAGCGCAGTATTGGATTTGCGAAACGCGCAATAAATACATTCGTTGGTGCAAATGTTGGAAATGTAGAGCGGCGCAAAGAGCACAATGCGGTTGCCGTAAATGGCTTCTTTGACGTACTTGGCCGTGTCAAACAGTTGGTCCAGTAGCGCGCGGTCTTTTAAATTTAGCAAGACGGCAGCTTCGCTTAGCGAGATACCTTTTAATTCTTTGGCCTTGGCCAAAATGCGGGCTACGTCCGCGTCCGTGTAAGAGGAACCCTTTTCCAGGGCTTTATAAATGGTTTCGTCTTGGATGATCATATACTTTATTGTATCACTTTTAGGGGCCGGGGCGCATTTTGGTATAATATAGATATGCCGAAAAAGCAAAGCGTGCTCGTGGTGTGCACCAACCGCAAAGCCTACCACGACTATTTTGTTGAGGACACGTACCAAGCTGGGCTGGAACTACTGGGCGCCGAGGTGAAATCCATCCGCCAAAAGGAACTGAGCCTGGAGAGAAGCTTTGTGCGCGTAGAAAACGGCCAAGCCCGCGTGTACCAAATGCACGTAAAACCCTACAAATTTAACTCCCTGGCCGAGCTGGACCCGACGCGCCCGCGCCGGCTGCTGCTGACCAAAAAAGAACTGCGCAAGCTGGAATCCAAGGCGCAAATTAAAGGCTACGCCCTGGTGCCACTGGAAGTATATTTTAAAAACGGCTGGGCCAAGCTCAAGCTGGCCCTGGCCAAGGGTAAACACACCTACGACAAGCGCGACTCCCTCAAGAAAAAGGACCTCAGCCGCGAGATGGAAAAGCAGTTCAAAAACGCCGTTAAGTTTTAGCCTATTTTCCCCCACTCACAGATAAAAAAGGCTGGCAAAAACCAGTCTTTTTTATTATACTATAGGTACAATTTATTCTGTTTTTGGAGCCGTTTAAGAAACGGGTTTTTGCGGGAATTTTCCGCAAACCTTCAAGTTCAAAAACAGTCGTCTAGACACAAGGAAATAAGAAGTCATGAGCTTGTTTTCTTGTGTCGAGTGTTTATCGTGCAAACGATATTCCACGGCTGTTATTATGTGAGTAACTTGAAGGACTCATGAGTAAGAGCCGTTTTTGTATGCGTTTTTCCAAAACAGCAAGAATTGAAATAACATTAAGGAGAAACACATGAAAAATACAAAACGAGGGTTTACCCTCATTGAGTTGTTAGTAGTAGTGCTGATTATCGGCATTTTAGCCGCCGTAACGCTGCCACAATATAAAAAGGCAGTTATCAAGTCCCGCGTGGCTACTATATTGCCTGTTCTGTACGGTATTATCCAAGCGCAAGAAATCTATTATTTAGCAAATGGCCAATATACCGACAATGCCGAACTAATGGATTTGCAACCTTCAGCCAATTGTACAAAAGTGGAAAATGATAGTGAAAATGGAACCTGGAAATGCGGAAATTATTTCTTATTAGATATTGACGCTGGGAGAGTTTATGCCAATTATTGTCAAAACTACAACGATTCTTATACAGCGTGTAAATCTAAACGGGAATTTACAATAGCTTTTGGGGCTGCCCACTTACCGGATAGTACTTATCCAGGCCCCAACTCCAGAAAATGTTCGTACTCAAATGAATCTTCTACGTATGGGGAAGAAATCTGCAAAACATTAGGAAAACCTGTCCCAGATACCAACGGCATGTACGAACTATATTAAAAAATATACCAAAAATTAAGCTTATATTATTTTTCAAATTCGGGGTAAAATGAAATATCGTCCGTCCCGTCTCCGGGGTAAATAGCAAGTACCCTGATTTGGCGTACAACCTGTGCAAAAACACAGCACTTTCCCGAACACCGGGTATTATAGAGGACAAGATGATTTTTCAGATTTCAGCCGTATTTGCGGGGCAAGTAATTGTTGGGTCGTCCGCAACATCACCGGGATAAAAACAAACCGTATAAACAGACAGCACAGAATAATTTCAAAATAATTTGCGCTAGAACGCGACGCGAAAGAGCGAAGTATACTGACAGAACGCGCGCGTTAGCGCGGAGGTATTCGAGCCCTTGAGCAACAAAGTTCTAGCGCAAATTAGGAAGAAATTATTTTTTCAGCTGTTCCAGGGCTTTGCTGATGACTTGCTTGGCATCTCCCACAATCCCATACTTGCACACGTTAAATATCGGCGCATTGGCGTCCTTATTGATACCAATAATCACATCACTATGTTCCATGCCGACTACGTGCTGCACCGCGCCGGAAATCCCGCACGCAATGTAGAGTTTGCTAGCTACCGTCACGCCGGACTGGCCCACTTGTTTTTCTTTGGGCTTAAATCCCATATCCACCGCCGCACGGCTGGCGCCCACGGCACCGCCCAGCGTTTGGGCCAAGGTTTCCAAGAGGGCAAAGCCTTCTTTGTCTTTCATGCCGCGCCCGCCGGAAATGACCACTTCGGCTTCGTCTAATTTTTGGTTACCCGACACCGGGTCCATCTGCGTTTGAATAATACGCACCTTGCCGGCCTCCACCGGGATGGCAATCGTCTCTTGCACCACAGCGGCCATGCGGCCCGGCGTTTTGACTACTTTCTTAAACACGTTGGGGCGCACGGTGGCCATTTGCGGGCGATAGTCCGGGCATTTAATGTCGGCCATGATGTTGCCGCCGAAAGCCGGACGGGTTTGAATTAAATTGCCTTCCTTAATAGACAGGCCCGTGCAGTCGGCCGTCAACCCTACAAACAGCTCGGAAGAAATGCGCGGGGATAAATCGCGCCCGATGTACGTGGACGGAAACAGCACTACGCTGGGATTGTATTTTTGAATTAAGGTAATCATCGCGTGGGCGTACGCCAAGGTATTATAATGGCGGTACTCCGGCGCGCTGACGGCGTAAATTTTGTCCGTGCCGTACTGGGAAAGTTCGGCGTAGTAGTTTTGGACGTTCTCGCCAATGACCACGGCGCACAGTTCTTCGCCCAGTTGGTCGGCCAGTTCGCGCCCTTTGGAGAGCAGCTCAAAGCCTACCGGGCGGACGCTTTGCTTGTAGCCGTCGTCGGCAATTTCGATAAACGCCCACACTCCTTTGTAGGCCGATAAATCTTTTTTAGCGGCCCCGGTTGCCGGCAGCGAGAGTGCTTTTACCGGGCATACGCTTACGCACGCACCGCACATCGTGCACGCGGCCGAAGCCGTGGCCTTGCGGTTAACAATAGAGAGTGCCCCAAACGGGCAGGTGGCTACACATTTGCCACATCCTACACAGTTAGCAGCTACTTGAATCATTTTACAAAACTCTCCTTTTTCAAAATTTCCACCAGTTTGCTGGCTAGTTCAGCGGGCGAGCCGGAAATCATTTCCCCTTTGGTGCGCGCCGGCGGCGGGAAGATGCGGTCCACGCGCGTGGGCGAACCGTTCAGCCCCAATTTGCCCGGGTCGGCGCCGATATCGGCCGCCGTCCAGGTGTGCACGGGTTTTTCCTGCGCTTTGTGCGCCGCCATAAAGGACGGATATTTGGGCGCATAATCTACGGGCATGGTCATGGTGATTAAGACGGGCAAGTCGGCTTCCAACACCTGTTTGCCGCCTTCAATGAGTTTTTTGACTACCACTTGCTGTCCGTTGGCATCCACGTGCGTACAAAACGTAATTTGCGGGATGTTTAACTGTTTGGCAATGCCGGGCCCGGTTTGGGCGGTATCGCCGTCAATAGCCATTTGGCCGCACAGGATTAAATCGTACGTGCCGATTTTACGAATGGCCGTAGCCAGCGCATAGGCGGTGGCCCAGGTGTCCGAACCGGCAAACGCGCGGTCGGAAAGTAAAATGCCTTCGTCGGCTCCCAACGCCAACGCCAAGCGCAAAACCGCTACAGCCTGGTTAGGGCCCATGGAAAGCACGGTCACTTTGGCGCCGGTTTTGGCCTTGATTTCCAGTGCTTTTTCCAGCGCAAAATGGTCGTACGGGTTTAAAATGCTGGGCACGCCCGCGCGGATGAGGGTGCCGGTCTTGGGGTCCACTTTTACTTGGGTAGAATCGGGTACTTGTTTAATGCATACAATGATGTTCATAAGCTGTTCCTATTTTTTGAAAATCTCGCGCAGTTTGGCGGATACTTGGTCCATATCGTCAATCAAGCCGCGCATTTTGTCTTCAATGCCTACCAGGTTGACGGCCTGTGCAAGCTCGGCCGTGTTGATGTTGGGGCACGTGCCTAAGATGAGGCGCAGGCCCTCGCTGGCTACTTTGAACGCACTTTGGCGCGCGTTGACGCGGGCCATGGTGCACAGACTGGCGATATCAAAGCGGCTGCCTTCCGTTACCAACTTGTTGGCGCATTGGCGCGTAAACACGGCGGCTACTTCCATTTCGCTAATCAAATCGCCCAGCATAAAGGTAACGTATTGGTGGCGCGTTAACTTGTTCACGCGGCAGTCTTCCAGCACGCGCGCCAAAGCCCGAAAGCCCAGGGCCACACTGTCCGCGCCCACTTGCGGGTTTTGGGCATGCAGGGCATCAAACTCGTTGGCTTGATTTAGGTAATACTGGCCGCGCGATTTGAGGTGCTCTTGCCAGCGTCCGCGGAAGATGGTCATTTCCAATACTTCGCTGGTACCTTCATAAATGCAGGTAATTTTCACGTCGCGTTTGATTTTCTCAACGGCAAATTCTTTGGTGTAGCCAAACCCGCCCATGGCCTGGATAGCGTCTTCGGCCGCTTTGTTACCGGACTCGGTAGCATAGAGCTTGGCAATCGCACCTTCGGTGGCCAGACCGTGGTTGTTGACTTCCAACTGTTTGGCCGTCCAGTCAATGTAGGCGCGGGCCGCTTCAAAACGCACGTAATGGGGCGTGATGAGTTTTAACATAAAGCCCTGTTTTTCGGCCAGCGGGCCGCCGGCTTGGATGCGCTGCTGGGCGTAGGTAAGCGCGGTTTCCACTGCTTCTTCCCCCCCGCCTAAGCCAAACGCGGCCACCATCAAACGCGTGTAGCCGAACACGGCTTGCGCTTGCCGGAAGCCTTGCCCTTCCTTAAGACCAATCAAATTTTCGGCCGGCACATACACTTCGTCAAACGCCAAACCCGCCGTGTTGGACAGACGGATGCCGTGCTTGTCCTCGTGCGCGTCTTGCGTGAAACCGGGGGTACCTTTTTCCACAATAAACCAGCTCGGGCCGCCCGGGGCTAAGGCGAGCACCGTGTAAATATCGGCCACGCCGCCGTTGGAAATCCACATCTTGCTGCCGGTGATTTTGTAGCCCACCACTTTGCCGTCTTTAACGACGTGCTCGGCGCGGGTGCGCAGGGACACCAGGTCGGACCCGGCGTCTGCCTCGGTGGCGCCGTACGCGACGAGTTTATTTTCGTGCGCGATTTTCTGGAACCACTTGGCTTTTTGCTCGGGCGTGCCGCCTACATTAATGGGGTCGCTGCCCAGGAAGGTGGCAAACACGCCGGTGGCAATACCCAGGTCGATGCGGGCCAGTTGCTCGCAGATGCGGTAAATCTCGGTCGTCTGCCCGCCCAGGCCGCCGTATTCTTCGGGGATGAGCAGCAGATGCACGCCCAGCACGTTGTGGTCGTACATTTCTTTGAGGATGTCTAAAGGGATTTCGTTCTTCGCGTCATGCTCGCGGATGAGGTTAAAGGAAATACGGTTTTTAGCGTATTGGCGCAAGCTGTCCAGCATGAGGTTGCGCGTGGTAAGGTCATTTTTTGCCATAATAACGCTCCATAATAAGGATACTATATTATACAAAATTAAAAGCCCGGTTTAGCGCTTGCCAAACCGGGCCAATAAATACAATTAACGTCTATTTTTTCTTTTGAAGCCCTTTTTTGATTTCCGCTTTTACTTTCGCTTGTTCAGCAGAAGCTACCAATGCCTGAGCCTCTTGCACGTCACGCGCTCTCCACCGAATCCTATCC
>CAMVRX010000057.1 GCA_947170005.1 uncultured Elusimicrobium sp. | reverse complement strand
ATGGTCTTGGCTACGCCGGTTTTGAAAATCAAAAACGCAACAAAGTTGAAAAACGCCGCCCACGCCACGGCAAACTTGGGCGAGAGTACGCGCGTGGAAATCACGGTAGAGACGGCGTTAGCCGCGTCGTGAAAGCCGTTTAGGTAGTCAAAAAACAACGCCAGTAAAATCAGGAAAATAATCCACGTCATACGGGGTACCTAGTTGTTTTTGACCAAGATAGACTCCACCATATTGGCTACGTGTTCGCAGAAGTCGGTGGTGGTTTCGGCAATTTCGTAGAGTTCTTTTTGTTTGATGACCATAATGGGGTCTTTTTCGTTGGCAAACAAGTAGGAAATGGACTCGTCGCGCAGCACGTCGCCTTCGTTTTCCAGGCGGTTGATTTCCACGCAGTGGCGCAGCGTGTCTTTGATGTGTTTGTTGCTGCGCAGCGTGGCTACGGCTTTTTGCAGCGCGCGGGTGGTCTGTTCAATCACGCGGGCGAGTTTGCGGCTGTAGTCGGTCGGCTTGGCAATTTTATAGAGGTAAAAGCGGTTGGCCAGCAAGTAGATGTTGTCAATAATATCGTCCAAGCGGTTGGCCAGGGCCAGGATGTCCTCGCGGTCAAAGGGAGTGATAAACGTTTCGTTTAAGGTGTTGATGATGGCGTGGGTCATTTCGTCGCCGTAGTGTTCAAACTCGTGCATTTCGCGCACGTTTTCGGGCGTGAAGGACCCTTCTTCTACCATTTTTTTGTAAAACTCGGCAGCGCGCACCAAGTTTTCGGCTTGCTTGTCAAACAAATCAAAGAACTTATCTTCTTTGGGTAGTAACATGTTTTTCTCCTGTTTGTTGTGTCATAAAAAAGCCCGTTTGCAAGTTACAAACGGGCAGCGTAAATCATTTTTTCAGTTCCTGCTTTAAGGCTTCGGGCAGGTTGACGGCCGCTTTTAAGAGCGAGGGGCGTTTTTTAACCTCCTCTATAAACGCGGCATCGCGCAGTTTATTGCGGTAACTTTTCTCCTGGAAGATATAGCGGAACTTGGGGTACACGTCGTACGTTCCGGCCAAGAGCGCCACAATATCTTGCACGCCCACAATTTCTTCGTCGGTGGGGATGACAAAAATCTTCACTTTGGAATTTTCGGCCGAGATGCAGCTCTCGGCTTTGTTGGTTTCGGCGCAGGCGTTCTTTTCTTCGTCTAACACAATGCCAAAGTTTTCCAGCCCTTTGCAGGCCATGGCACGCACGTTGCTGGCGCGCTCGCCAATGCCGGCGGTAAAGACAATGCAGTCCAGCCGCCCCAGCGCGGCCATATACGCGCCGATGTATTTTTTCACGCGGTAGCATTCCACGTCCAGGGCCAGTTTGCACAGCTCGTCGCCGTTGGCGGCGTTTTTGCGCACGTCGCGCTGGTCGGAAAAGCGGTCCCCGGTGAGGGCGTACATGCCGGATTTTTTGTTGAGAATGGTGTACATCTCTTCGGGCTTCATATGCAGTTTTTTCATCATATGAAAGCACACCGACGGGTCAATATCCCCGCTGCGCGTGCCCATGACAAGCCCTTCCAGGGGGGTCAGGCCCATGCTGGTGTCTAAGCACTGGCCGTTTTTAACGGCCGTTACGCTGGCCCCGGCGCCCAAGTGGCACACGATGGAGTTGACTTCGTCCACGTTTTTGTCCAACAGTACGGCTGCACGGCGCGAGGTGTAAAGCACGGATGAGCCGTGGAAGCCGTACCGGCGGATTTGGTAATCAGTGTACCATTTCCGCGGCAATGCGTACATGAAGGAGGAAGCAGGCATCGTTTGGTGAAAAGCAGTATCCATCACGCACACATGCGTTACGTTTGGTAAAAGGGCGCGGGCCGCCTCAATGCCCATAATATGGGCCGGGTTGTGCAGGGGGGCCAAGTCGGCAATGTTGCGCAGTTCTTCTACTACGCTGTCGTCCACTATAACGGACTTGGCAAACTTGCCGCCATGCACGATGCGGTGCCCCACCGCGCTGATGACGTTGATGTTGTCAATCACGCCGTGTTCTTTGTCGGTAATGGTTTGGATGACTAAATTGATAGCGTCTTTGTGGTCTTTGCAATTTTGCGCCAGTTCGTAGGTGGGGTAGCCGTTGCGGTCGTGCGAGATAAACGACCCGTCAATCCCAATACGTTCCACGCCGCCGGCGCACAGGCTCTTTTTCTGTTCCCAATCGTACACGCTGTATTTAAGCGAAGAACTGCCGCAATTTAAAAACAAAATAATCATAAAATCTCCCTGTCCTTATTATAGCATATTTTAAGGCTGCGTGTGGCGCAAACGCGCAATGTGCGCCTGTACGGCTCGCATTTGCGGGTGTTGGCGGTTGCGCGCCACAAACCCCTCCTCCACGCCGGGTGCTCCTTCATAATAGGCATCCACCCAGGCTTGCGCCTGGTCCAAATCGTGGCGCAAGAGGGCCAGGTTAATGAGCATCAAATACGTGTTGATATTCACCGGGTCCAGCGTGAGGGACTGCTCAAAATGCGCTTTCGCCTGGGCCAAATTTTCTTGCGCTTGCTGCTGATAAAAAAACGCCTGCTGCGGCTGCGCTTGCGCTTGGGCAAGCAGCTGCGTGGCTTGCGCAAAGTAGAGCTGGCCGAAGTTTTGCTGCAGCATCGCGTGATAGGGGTTGTGTGCGCGCACAAAGTGCAAATCATCCAGCGCGCGTTCAAAGTCGGTGCGGGGGCGGTCCGTATCGCCCAGCGCGGGGGCAAAGCGTTTTTCGGGGTTTAAGGTGCCGGCCAGCACGTTGGCGCGAAATTGCCGGTACTCGCTTAAAAACGGATGATGATTAATTGCGTCGGTAAATGCGGGCAGGGCGGCTTGCGGCTGGCCCAGCTGCACCAGTGCCACACCGATACTGTAATAATGGTTGGCCATAAACACGCGAAAGAAAAACACGTACAGCGGCAGCGACGCCAAGAGCACCGCGCACACCGCCACGCGCGAAGTTTTGTAGGAAATTTTCCCGTACAGGTACGCCGCAGCGCACACGCAGCCAAAAAACGTCAGCGCCGCCAGCGCAAACAAAATTCCTTCGCCCAAAGACGTAACCGCCAGGTTGTGCAGCACGCGCAAAAAGTTGCGGCACAGGTAAATAACCAGCACCAGCACGCCGGCCCCTACCGCCGCGCGCGCCAGCCACAATAAGCGCGGGAAGGCGGGTTTTTCGTCGGCGGGGAAAGCGGGGGCGTTGTCCAAGCGCAAGGCCCACAACGCGCCCACAAACACCGCCAGTAACAGCCCGCTGGAGGCAAAGTGCACGCTGATGTCCACAAACGCGTGCAAGAGAAGCCCGGCTAGCGCGGTGCTGTATCCCAGTAAATCGTAGCGGCGCAAATCGCCGGGCGGCGCGCTGCGCAGCGTTTTGAACGCAAGCGCAAACATCATTCCCATCCACCCCAAAAACAACACTAAGCCGGTAAATCCGCCGGTGGCGGCTTGCTCCAAATATTCGTTTTCGGCGTGGGCGGTTTCGGTATTGTGGGCATTTTCAATGTAGAAAATCTGCGGCCGGCGGTACTTCGGGTACACCAGTTTAAAACTGCCCGGCCCGGTGCCTAAGAGGGGGGAATCTTTAATCATATCCCACGTGGCCGCCCAGGTGTAGGTGCGGAAACTGACGGACTGGAAACGCTTGGCCGAGTACAGGCCCGCTACCCCGGCCGCCAACAGCAAACACAGCCCCGCGGCCAGGTTGATTTTCAGGCGGTGTTTTGGCAGTTTTACCCACGCGCGGGTGTAGGTGAGCGCAAAAAACACACCCCCGCCCCCGTAGGCCAGCCAGGCGCCTTTACTCTCGGTAAATACTAAGTCCGCCAGGCCCAGGGCCAGCAAAATAAGCAAACGGGTGCGCCGCGTGCGCAGCCAGTGCGCGCCGATAATCGCCGAGTAAAACACGATAAACGCGCCAAAGAAATTGGGGTTGGCGTGGGTGGAAAACACGCGCGGACCGAAAAACCCGTGCCAGGGCAGCAGGTCGGCCCCCGGCAGCCAAATGTTGAGAATTTGCAGCGCGCCGTAGCTAAAACAAATCCACGCCGTAGCGACGATAAATTTGGTAAGGGTTTGCACGTCCTTGGCGGTGAACTCGCACGCGATAAGCGCGCTGATGCCCGCGTACATCCACAGGCGCACAAATTCTTCGGCCGCTTCCATCTTGTAGGCAAACCCCAAAAATGCCAGCGTTTGCCACCCCATATATACAAGGAGGGGGGCCAGCAGCACCCATTTTTGCCGGGTAAAGGGGTTTTGGCGCTGGGTGATTTTCAGCGCAGCCCACAGCACCGCCAGCAGCACGCTGCCGCACTGCAACAGGGTCAGTTTGACTTGCGCCGAGTCATACGTGGCAGTAAAGAAACACACGCTCACCAGTAAGATAAGCCACCCGGCGGTGCGCACCAGCGCGCTGTGCAGCCACGTCGCGTTAGACGGTGCGGCAGTGCCGCGGGCGGGTTTGCGTGCGCCGACCCCGCGGGAGGGTTTGCGTGCGCCGGGCGAGTGTTTTGTTTTTTGGGCAGACATAGGTATATGATAGCTTTTTAATGTACCGGGCCGCCAGCGCGCAGCGCGCTGGGTTTGCGGGTCCTGCACGGAGACTGCTGGCACGTTTCGTTTAGCACACATAGGGCGAATGCTCCATTTTCCCGCGTGCCTGGGCCATATACTCGGGCAGATTGCGGCACACCGCCTCGTACCCGCCCCACAGGCCCGACTTTTCCAACTGCTCCAAACATACGTCTATTGTTTGCAAAGCTAGCGGGATATCTTCCCCGCAAAAGCGCAAAATGTCTTTGAGGCAGCGGGCATTGCGCTTAAACCAAATCTCTTTTTGAGCCGGGGTTTTGACTTCTTGTTCAAAAAACGTAATTACTTTGCCGGCAAACGTTTGCAAGGGGTTTGTGGCCGTTTGTTTTTTAAGAGAAGAAAAATCTTGCGTGCCCTGCGCCGGGCCGTTTTCGGCACGCGCAGTAGATATATTTATATCATCTCTTCTCATCTCTACATCTACATCTTCATCTACATCTACATGAGGGTTTTGTTTGGTTTTTTGGTTTTCATTTTCAGAAGGTAACCCGGCGGTTTTTTTGGTTTTCTTGGGGCGCCCGCCTTTGCAACCGTTGGCAGCCCACTGTGCGCGTGATTTTTCATATTTTTCCAAATCATACGCAATATCCTTTTGGATACACTTAAACACAATGCGGGCCTGTGCATCGGTAAACGGGGGGATATCGCGCTGGTTTACGTACGCAAAAACCGCTTTGATAACCTCGCCGGCTTGGGCAGTGCCAAGTTCTTGGAATAATTCTTCATAATTGCCGCGTAAGATAAAAGTAGCTTTCATAATTTCTCCTGTAAATAGTGTGGGAATGAGGGGGCCGAGTGCCCCCGGATATTGTTAGGATAGCATATTTTGTTAGCTTTGTCAAGCCCTATTTTACAAAGCTCCGCAAATTTGCTATAATGAGTGTGCTATGGCAAAACTGGTACGCGGATTTCGCGATATTTTTGAACCTCAGTCCAACCAATTCACGCAGCTGGAAAACTGCGCGCGCAGCGTGTTTTCCAACTACGGCTTTGGCGAACTGCGCCTGCCCACGGTGGAGCTTAAAGAGCTTTTTGTTAAATCCACCGGCGAGACGACCGACATCGTGCAAAAAGAAATGTACGCCTTTGAAGACGCCGGACACCGCCAGCTGGCCATCCGGCCCGAGGGAACCCCCGGCGTGGTGCGCGCGTATTTGGAAAACAATTTTGTGCAAAACGCGCCCGTGCAAAAGTTCTATTATATAGGCAATATGTTCCGCGCCGAACGTCCCCAAGCCGGCCGCTACCGCGAGTTTGAGCAAATCGGCGCCGAGTATATCGGCAACTCCGCCCCGGCGGCGGATGCCGAAGTGATTTTGATGCTCAAAGACATTGTGGCCCGCTTTGGCGCAAAGAACTATACCGTCAAAATCAACAGCTTGGGCTGCGAAGAGTGCCGCCCCCGCTACCGCGCGGCTTTAATTGATTTTTTGTCTAAAGAAAAAGACACGCTGTGTGAAAACTGCCAAACGCGCCTGACCAAAAACCCGCTGCGCGTGCTGGACTGCAAATTGGACGGCGCCCGGTTCGCCGGCCGCGTGCCGACGATGCAGCTGTGCCCCGCGTGCCAGGAACATTTTAACGCGGTGCAAGCCTTACTCAAGGGCAAAATCAATTTTGTGGTGGACCCCATGCTGGTGCGCGGGCT
>CAMVRX010000056.1 GCA_947170005.1 uncultured Elusimicrobium sp. | reverse complement strand
TACGTACTCCTGTATTTATATAGGTCCTACTGTCAAAATTTACCAAAAAAAAAAACAAGTCAAGGCTTTTAAAAATCTTTTGCAACAAAAAGCAACGGCAACAAACAAAAATGTAGGTCAGGCACTGCCTGACAAGGCCCCGGCCAAGGGGCCTACTTCCGCACAAACAATGGATGTTGCTACCGCAACATTGTCAGGCAGTGCCTGACCTACATTAAGAACAAGCAACCTGCAGAGCGGTCCACACTTTCCCAAGCACCGCGTAGCGTAGAGGATAAGATGATTTTTCAAAACCGAGGTCAGTTTGGCGGACAAGTTGCCCGAAGGCGCACTGCTAGGTGCGTCGAGTTTGGCAAGGTACGTCAAAATGGCCCGGTTTTGGAAAATTGTATCGCTGGCAAGCAACAAATTTTACAAATATTCATTTGTAAAATTTGTGCGCCAAATGGATATTCGTGGGGCGTTGTTAACAATCCTCGCGCCCGCATTTTGATCCGTCCCGCGCCAACCTATCCAAAATTTGCTACAATGTGTTTACTTTATGACCCACCGCGATATCTTGGCGCTCGATTTTTACGGCGAAGGCATCACCGCCGCGCTGGCCTCTTTGGATGAGGAAACGGATACCTT
Organism: uncultured Elusimicrobium sp.; assembly: GCA_947170005.1. GTDB lineage: Bacteria > Elusimicrobiota > Elusimicrobia > Elusimicrobiales > Elusimicrobiaceae > Avelusimicrobium. The sequence goes on along the minus strand of CAMVRX010000056.1, from coordinate 5,683 downwards.
GCGTATCCGCCATATTTTGCGCCAGCCCAGCAAAGCCTTTGCCGGCGCCTTCGTGCGCGACCGCAGCGGCGCACAAGATGACCTCATGCACGTGTTTGAAAAAATGAGCGGCTACACCACCGACCCGGCCGTCGTGGTAGGCGTGCGCGGCAACTTTTTATCCTTTGCGCACAGCACCGGGTTTACCTATACCCAAGCGCGCAACCACATCATCCGCCAAAGCGATTTGGAAAACGCCATCCACGAAGCCCTACCCAAAACCCTGGATGAGAGTTTAGAAGTAGTGGATATGCTTCCGCTTTCCTATATTATCGACGACCAACCCGGCGCCACCGACCCGGTGGGCATGTCGGGCTGCTGCGTAGGGGCGGAGACGTTTATGTCCTTTGGCGTAGCCACCCACCTGGCCAATTTGGACGGTGTCCTGGCCGCGTGCGGGTGTGAGGACTATTTGCGTTTGCCTTCTTCGGTCGCACTGGCGGAAACTATTTTAACCCCCGCCGAACAAGCCGGGGCGTGCTTACTGGTAGATATGGGCGAGAGCAGCATTTCGGCCCTCTTGTATCATAAAGATTCTTTATTGGAAGCGTGGGAACTGCCCTTTGGCTTAGACGGCGTAGCCGAAAAACTGGCCGACTTACTGCAAAACGATACCGCCACCGTGAGACAAATTCTGCGCACCTACGACCCGGACCCGGTAATGGACGAACTGTTGGAAGATGCCGCCACCGAAACGGTGCAAGACTTGCACAAAGAGCTCGTTCAATCGCTCACATACATTCAGCATCCCCCCGCCCAGTTGGTCCTGTGCGGACAAGGGGCGTGGCCGGTAATGCAAAAACTGCTTAAAAATACCCTCAACGTGCGCAAAGCGCGCCTGGGCAGCTTTGACAAGCTGATTGCCGATTGTGAAATTGACAACCCCCAATACGACGGGGCCTTGGCCCTGCTGCAGCACGCCGTCGCGCGCGAGCGCCAACAACTGGGCGTGAGCCAAGTGCAAGAAACCGGGCTGCTAGGCAAGTTATTTACTAAACTGGGTTTTAATGTGTTTTAAAGGTAAATTTTACGAAAACAACCGCCCCCGGTTTTGCCGGGGGCGGTGTTTTGTTAAAGGTTAGCAACAAGCACAATCGTATCCTTCTTCGTCTTCATCTAAGTCAGCCTTATCCGTCACATTTAACAATTGGGCATAGTCTATACTAGCTTCAACCGAACCACAACTGTTCTCTCCAGATTGATCCACTACAAATTTACCAGAATCATACAAACACAAACAAACATCTTCTTTTTGGTATTGGGCTCCTACACCGGAAAACACACCCGAACCATACCAAAAATTATTACTGGTAGGTACCTCTACATCCAATTCCCCTGAGGCACAGTAAACTCCTGTTTCTTTCGTCAACTTACACGCTATATTTGCTTCTGACAGAGTCTTTAAGTTTGCAAACGCCTCGGCAAAGCGGCTTTTGACCACAGCCTTTTGGTATTGCGGCACCGCTACCGCCGCCAAAATACCGATAATTAACACTACCACCAACAATTCAATGAGGGTAAACCCCCGTTTTTGATTTCTCATACTTTTCCTCTTCTTTTGTAATTGGAACCCGGCCAATCAGCCAAATAAAAACGGCCGTTATACCGAGTTCAGGAAAGGATACCAAGTATAGCAGCCGTAGTTTCCCGCTTATAACAGCGGGAAACATTCGACACAACAAGGGCGATCGTCCCTCGTTGTGTCTCATAGCGGCTATTTTTGACTTTCCTGACGTTTCTGATGAAACTATCCCGTATGCTTACCATACGGCTCAAAAATAGATTGTAAATTTTATCATCTTATACCTTAACGCGGTACTTGCTTAATTCCTCCTACCCAATTAGGATAACTTATTATAACAAATTTACGCCTCTTCCTCGGCCTCTTCGGCGCGTTCGGTACGCTTGCGAAGTAGGTGCGATAAGATTTTTTTGCGCAACCGCAGCGACTTGGGCGTAATCTCCACCAGTTCGTCGGGCGCAATATACTCCACGGCTTGCTCCAAGCTCATTTGGCGCGGCGGAGTCAGCACGTAGGACTCGTCGCTCGCCTTACTGCGCATATTGCTTAAATGTTTGGCCTTGCACGGGTTGACTACCAAGTCGTTCGCGCGCGAGTTTTGGCCCACAATCTGCCCGGCATATACTTTTTCGCCGGGGCCCAAGAAAAGCTCGCCGTTGTTTTCCAGTGCATACAGGGCATACGGCGTGGTTTCGCCGTCTTCCTTGGCAATCAGCACCCCGTTGTGGCGCAAATCAGGCAAGTTAGCCTTGGGGTAATAGCCCTTAAAACTGTGGTGCATAATCCCGGTACCGCGGGTGCTGGTTAAGAGTTCGTTCTTAAAGCCAATAAGCGCGCGCGACGGAATGAGATACTCCAAGCGCAAGCGGTCCTCCCCTTCGGCTACCATATTTTCCAGCTGCGCCGCGCGCGTACCCAAAATGGTAAAAACGGCACCCTGGTACTCGCTCTTAATGTCCAAAATCAAGGACTCCATCGGCTCTAAAAGCTGTCCGTTTTCTTCTTTATAAATCACTTCCGGCGAAGATACCGCCAGCTCAAAGCCTTCGCGGCGCATATTTTCAATAAGAATAGTCAAGTGCAGCTCGCCGCGGCCGTACACTTTAAATTTTCCCTCGCCTTCCAGCTGTTCCACTTTAAGCCCCACGTTGGTTTGGGCTTCTTTTTCCAAGCGGTTTTTGAGGTGGCGGCTGGTAACAAATTTTCCCTCGCGGCCGGAGAACGGGCTGTCGTTGACCAAAAAATCCATCGACATCGTCGGCGCATCAATGGTCAAGGGCGGCAGCGGTTTTAAGGCATCCGGGCGGCAAATCGTGTCGCCCACGTCCACGCCTTCCAACCCGGCAATAGACACAATATCCCCCGCCGTAGCGCTTTCCACTTCCACTTTGCCCAGGCCCAAAAAGCGTTCAATCTTAGCGGCTTTGGCATTCGTGGTAGTGCCATCCGGGTGAATGAGCGCCACCGTTTGGCCTTTGGTGATATTGCCCGCCAAAATGCGGCCAATCCCCACGTGACCCAAAAAATTATTGTAGTCCAGCATGGTTACCTGCATTTGCAGCGGGGCGTCCGGCTCGGCCAGCGGTGCGGGCACGTGCGATAAAATCGTGTCTAAAATCGGCGCAATATCTTTGCCTTGCTCTTCCATTTTCAGGCTCGCCCACCCGGCACGGCCCGAGGCATAAATAATCGGGAAGTCCAACTGCTCGTCCGTGGCGCCCAGTTCCATAAAGAGGTTAAACACTTCGTCCACCACTTCGCTGGGGCGGATGTGTTCGCGGTCCATTTTGTTAATCACTACAATGGGCTTTAACCCCAAGGCCAAGGCTTTGCGCAGCACAAAACGCGTTTGCGGCATGGGGCCTTCCACCGCATCCACCATTAAAATAGCGCCGTCCACCATTTTGAGCACGCGTTCTACTTCGCTGCCAAAATCGGCATGGCCGGGGGTGTCTACAATGTTAATGGTGTGGCCCTTGTAGCCGATAGAGGTACATTTAGCTAAAATGGTAATACCGCGCTCGCGCTCCAAGGGGTTGGAGTCCAGCACGGTGTCTTGCGCTTCATCTTCTTTTACTTTAAATTCGCCTGCAAATTTTAAGAGGGAATCTACTACGGTGGTCTTGCCGTGGTCTACGTGGGCGATAATGGCCACGTTGCGTACGTCTTGGCGGGTGTTATTCATACTTAGCTACTCGTCCTAAAAATAAAGATAATATATATTTTACCAAATTATAACGGCGGGTGCTTGCTGCGCCCGCCGTTTAAAAGGTTCTACTTATACAGCACTTTGAGTACATCTCGCGGCGATAGGCGGTACGTTTGCCAAGCCCAGCGCAACACCTCCAGCTGTTCTTCATAGGGGAGGTCTTTAAAAAGCACTTTATTCCCATCCTCTTCCACAAACAAAATCCGGTACGAGCTGTTAGCCGCCCAAGACAAACGCGCTTCAAACCCGGCCGCATCTTGCGAAGGCAAGAAGGAGCGCAGCTCCCGCTGGGCCCAGGGCAAGCAGGCTTTGTCGTACCACTCTGCGGCTATTTGCTCATCCACCTGTGTCGGCAGATCCGGCGCGTGGAACATAATCGCCTTTTTTTCCGCTTCACAAAGGTTATTATAAATTTGTGCTAATTGGGGGCCAAATTCTTTTTCTCGGTATACAGCCAAATCATATTCAAAGGGATGTTGATGCACCCACTCTTGCTTACGCCACGTAAACTCCCCGCGTGTCCATACGAAGAAATTATCACGGTAAATCCCCTCTTCTTCATGAAGAGTCGGCAATCCCTCAAACATCGGGCTCACACGGCGCATGGCATAGTAAGTGGTTGCTTTATCTATCAATTGCGCCATCCCCTCAATTTGCCAAGGATTATTTTCCATAGGTACCCGGTACGCCGCTATGGCAAAGGCCAAATCTTCACCCAAAGCTAGTTCTTCCTCCGTTGCCAAAGGGGTAAAACCTGCATAAGCCCGGCTGGGCACCATTCTATAGGCCATCATCTCGTCCACAATTGTGCGCACTTCTTGCGGGGTACGGGCCCGGCTATGCTGACGCATACGGATGATTTCCCGCTCAATCGCTAACACTTCCGGCGAAGGATTTTCCACTTCCATAAAATTGCGGATTTGGCGCAACACCCGGTTATGAGAGTCCTGTTTTTGATACTGCGGCCACGTATTGTCATGCGTATCCAAATACCGCCGGATGGGCTCTGTTTGCGTATACACATACGCCACCTTTTTCTCGTCCAGTTTGGGTTTGATATCGGCTGCCAGTTCCACCGTTTGGGTCGCCAAGGCACGCCGGCGGGCTACCGTAGCAGGGGCCAGTGCTTCTTGCGCGCTCACGCGCTCTAATCCGGCCACAATACTTTGCTGGAATACTTGATTGGCCGACGGTAAATTGCCCAACATCCGCGCCGGGAAAGGGACCATTTCCCGCATAGTAACAGACGGGGTTTTGGTAAAAAGCTCAACTATCTTTTTGGGATTTTTCTGGGAAAACCCCGTTGAGCACAGCGTGCACACGCACAGGCCCGTTACACAAATTTTAGATAAAACAGAAGACATAGATACTCCTTTTCGGTAAATTATTCAATGGGCAGCTGCTTGGCAGCCCAGGCGGCCCCCACACTCTGCCCCAGAGAAAGAAATTGTTTATTCTTAAGATCCAACAACAACACATCCTGCCCGCTTTCGGGCGTTTTATGCACCACCAATATAAAAAACCCGGTCTTTTTTTGCAAGGCCTGGCTATACGCTTGTTTTAAAGCCTCTCTCGCCGTAAAACCTTCTTTTTCTTGGTGAAAAGCCTGCAACACTTGTTTATAGCTGGGGACAAACGCGCCTTCCATTTCTACTTCTTCGCCGTAAGCAGCCTCTAAAATGACCTCCAGGCGGCCCAGTCCCACTTGCGTTTTTCGATGAAAAGACTCCCACTCCTTGGCAAAATCAAAATAATAGCCCGGGAAAGGCTCTTTAATCAGTGCCCGTTCCACCAATGCGTTGACTTTACCCGGGCTGAAATGGGCTACACAAACTTGATAAGCCTGGCATTTCAACTGCTCCTTAAATGTAGGCGCCACTGCTCCCACGCACGAACGCATCCCTGCCTCTAAG
>CAMVRX010000055.1 GCA_947170005.1 uncultured Elusimicrobium sp. | reverse complement strand
TAAAAAAATGCAACATCGGTACGTATCAGCTGTTCCAGGAAACGTACCACAAAGAAACGTACGAGAAACTACACCTGGCCGGGGCGAAAAAAGATTACCAGTTCCGCCTGGACGCCATGGACCGCGCCTTGCAAGCTGGCATTAACGACGTGGGCATTGGGCCGCTGTTGGGGCTCTACGACCACAAATTTGAAATACTGGCGACGCTCATGCACAGCTGGTATTTGGACGAGAAATACGGCGTAGGGCCGCACACCATTTCCATCCCGCGCATTGAACCGGCCGAAGGCAGCGAATTTAGCCAGCACCCCAACGACCAGCTTACGGACGACGAATTTAAGCAGTGCGTAGCCGTCTTACGTTTGGCGGTGCCTTACACCGGGATTATTTTAAGCACCCGCGAAAGCCCGGTCATGCGTAATGCGTGCTTGGAGTTGGGCGTATCACAAATTTCCGCCGCCAGCCGCGTGAACCCGGGGGGGTATTCCTACGATAAGGAAAACGGCAGCCAGTTTACCTTGACTGACGAGCGCACGCTTGCGCAAGTGATTGATGCCGTGGTGGATGCCAAGCACATGCCGTCGTTTTGCACGGGGTGCTACCGCCTGGGCCGCGTGGGCAAAGACTTTATGGATATGGCCAAGCCGGGGCTTATCAAAACGCACTGCTTGCCTAATGCCATGTTCACGTTTGCCGAGTATTTGGAGGACTTTGCGCCCGCCCCGCTCAAAGCCAAGGGCTATGCGCTCATTGAGTCCACGGCTAAGGAAGCGTTTGCCGAGGGTACGCCGATACGCAAACTGATTGAGGAAAATTTAGCCAAAATCAAAGCCGGCAAGCGCGATTTGTATTTTTGATTTCCCGGCAAGGGCCACTTTTCAAAAGAGGTTGCGTTATAACACCCCCTCACCTGGGCTTCGCCCATCCCTCCCTCCAGGGGTGAGGTAAACAACACAGTGGTTTAAAGAATGTGTAAATAAAAAAACTCCCCCGCTCTTGCGAGCGGGGGAGTAGTTCTCTAATGTGGAATTAGAATTTAATTAACATGCCCAGTTGGCCTTTGACGTTGTCTTTACCCATGTTTTCTTTGTTGAAAGCACTGGTAGCGTCATTACCATATTTGGCATAGCCGGCACCGGCAAATAATTGCACATATTCGTTGTGGTCATATTTGGCGGTCAAGTCGGCTTCCCACGTAGCGGCATGATGCCCTTCGCGGCCTTGGAAGGCGTAGCCGTCCAAAGAGAAGGTCCATTTGTCAGCCGGTTTCATATCAAAACCGAGGTTGAACATGCGTACCCCGTGGTTGGCAGTGTAATCAAAAATAGCACCACCCAAAGAATGACCGACGAGCAAGCCGGGGGTATAGTTACCAAACGCCCAGAAGTTTTCGCGGGCATACAAGAAGGTACCGCGGGCGGTAATCGCTTCAATATCCATGGCAGCATCTACTTTTACCATATCGCCGGTGCCTTTGTGTTCTTTAATCAAGCGGGAACCGCCAAAGTTGCGGGCGTATTCGGCGCTGGCACGGAAGGCTTCGCCGTTCATGGCCAATTTGGCACCATAGATACCGGAGTCGTCATCGTTGTAGTTTTCCACAGCACCGTCCACTAAATAGGCGGTGTTGTAGTTGCGCACATCATAGCCGTATACTTGCGCGGTTGCTTGATCGCCCATGTGGAGTTTGAAATCAGCCCCATATACGTCAAAAGTGGGAGCCGTAACCCATCCACCGATAGCATGTATGGGGGCAACGGCAGCCGTGTTGTTTAAACCAGCCGTATGGGTTGCATTGACACGCCCGGCAATCAAGGTCAAAGCTTTCACATCATCGGCATAAGCCAATTTGACCGCATCCAACGAAGGAGCATACCCGTTAAATTCGGCGTTGTAGTGGTTCGGGCCCACATACATAACGGCGCTATCTTCATCACCGTAGAATTGGCGGCCGACGGTTACGTCAAACGCGCATAACAAATTATGCAATACCACATTGGCATTGACTAGACGAATACCATCCCAATAATTTTGCACGCTGTTGCCTGCAGCAAAATCATTGCCCCAGGTGTTAGCATATTGGAATAACAAATTGGCGGTTACGTCTTCCACTAAATCAGCGGATAACCCCGCCATTACACGGGCAGAAGTGCCGGTATTATAAACCTGTGCATCCGTAGCATCACGGTTTACTCTAACATCAGAGGCGATAGTTTGAATTTCGCCGATTACTTCCACATTGTTGAGTACAGTTGCGCCGACAGGCCAAGACATCGTAATGGCCAACAGCACGCCTAGTAGTTTCTTCATGGATACTCCTCCTGTTTAGTTTATACTCCCTACAAAGCTATTAAAACTCATTTGGGGTGGGGCGTGCAAGTTTTTTTTAAAATTTTGCTTGACACGCAACTTTTTAAGTGCTATCTTTAGGGGTTTTTGGCGTAGTATAAGGGTTTTTCGACGATAAATAAAAAGCCTTCCAGGCTTATATCCCCTAATAATGGACTGCAAATAAAGCAGCCCGCATCAGTTTGCGGGCTGCCGGATTTAAGAAATTATGCACCCAAAACCGGGCCGGTTTGCTTGGGCGGGGTTGAGATTAGAGGTTCACTCTTTCTTTGGGGAAACGGTCATTGAGCTCATTATCATCCTTGTGTTCTATAGCCGTTTTTGTAGTAAAACCCATCCCGGCCATGCTGTTGCAAATGGAGCCGGAGCACCAATTGGCCGTGTGGGAATCATTGTTCCCCATAAATAAGGTGTATTGCATAGAGGAACCCTCATTGCGTTTAATTTGCACGCCGTTGCTTTGTAAAGTGTAGGTGAAGTCGGGGGTGGTGTACGCGCTGCCGCTCCAGCTGTGGGTGCTGTCTTCGTCCAGTTTGATGTCCAGCGCGCTTTTAGTGGTAACAGAATCGTTGGGAAAAGCATCCAACGAGCGGTTTTGGGCATCTATAATAGCCTTACCCAAGGTTACCGCTTCGGCCGCGCGGGATTTTTCCACCGCTTTTTGGTATTGCGGCAATGCAATGGCCGTTAAAATCGCTATGATGATCACTACTACCATTAATTCTACCAGCGTAAAACCTTTCATAAAACGTCCTCCTTTTATTTTTTCATAGTATAGCAAAAAATAACGTATATTTCTATAAACAGGGTAAATTTGCTATGATGTAAGTATGCAGAAAACCATTCAAATTGGGTCTTACAAAGTTGGAAACACCCGCCCGTTGGCTTTTATGGCGGGGACGTGTGTGATTGAAAGTGAAACACACTACTTGCGTGCGGCACAGAAATTAAAGCAGATAATTGCCCGCAGCAAGCATCCTCTTATATTAAAGGCTTCCTTTGATAAGGCCAACCGGACTTCCGTTTCAGCCTATCGCGGGCCGGGGCTGGCCAAAGGGCTTGAAATTTTAGCCAAAGCCAAGGTGCTCACCGGGCTGCCCGTAGTGGTGGACGTGCACGAGCCGTGGCAGGCAGAAGAGGCTGCCCAAGTGGCCGATGTGTTGCAAATCCCGGCGTTTTTGTGCCGCCAGACCGACTTGGTGCTGGCCTGTGCCGATACCGGGCGGGCCGTTAACGTCAAAAAAGGACAATTTTTAGCCCCCGGTGCCATGGAACAAGTGATTCAAAAAATCGAATCGCGCGGCAACCGCAATATCTTGCTGACCGAGCGCGGCGCCAGCTTTGGCTACGGCGATTTGGTGGTGGATATGCGCTCGCTGGAGATTATGAAACAGTTTGGCTACCCGGTGATTTTTGATGCCACGCACTCGGTGCAAAAACCGGGCGCGTTGGGCTCGGCCACCGGCGGGAACCGTAAACTGGCCCCGGTGCTGGCCAAAGCAGCCACGGCCCTGGGCATTGCGGGCGTGTTTTTTGAAGCACATCCCACGCCCGAAAAAGCGCTTTCCGATGGGCCCAATTCGCTCGATTACGCGCTAAGTGCCCAAATGGTCAAAGAGGTGTGTGCGATTGACGAGGTTGTCAAAAAATTCAAATAACGCGCTGTTTGATCACCCTAAAAATTGTAAAAGAGGAAACTATGCCGCCCATTACCGTTAAACCCGCTGTTGTAAAACGTATTGCCCGCCACGTGCTTGAAATTGAACACGGAGCCTTGGCACTGAGTTATAAAAGTATTGATGAACAATTTATTAAGGCGGTGGATGTGATTGCAAACTGCAAAGGCCGCGTAGTGGTGCTGGGCATTGGCAAAAGCGGCATTATCGGGCGGAAAATTTCCGCCACGCTGGCTTCAACGGGTACGCCGTCTTTCTTTGTGCACCCGGTGGAAGCCTTGCACGGCGACTTGGGGATGATTATGCCCGGCGACGTGATTTTGGCGATTTCCTTCTCGGGCCAGACCGAAGAAATTAACAAAATTTTGCCTTCTTTGGAGCGGCGCAAACTGACGATTATTTCCATGACCGGCCACGCCCAAAGTAAACTGGCCTTGATGTCCGACATTCACTTGACAATTCATATTGAGCGCGAGGCCTGCCCCTACAACTTGGCCCCTACCGCTTCTACCACCGCCACCCTGGCTGTGGGTGATGCGTTGGCTATTTGCCTAATGAACTTGAAACATTTTGAGAAGCGCGACTTTGCCCAATTTCACCCGGGTGGCTCGCTGGGCAAACTGCTTACCCAGCAAGTCAAAGACGTGATGCGTAAAGGGAAAAATAACCCGACCGTTCCCCAAACAGCCAGCGTGCAGGATGCCTTGTTTGTGATGACCCAAACCGGGGCTGCCGGCGCGTGCAGCGTGGTGGATAAGAAAGGCAAACTGTTGGGGTATTTTACCGATGGCGATTTGCGCCGCATTTTGCAAACCGGGGCCGATGTGCTCAGCAAAAACATTACCGAAGTGATGACGAAAAACCCTTACCATATTATAGACACGCTGCCCGCCATTGAAGCGGCTAAGATGATCCACCAAACCCGGGTGGATAACTTGCCGGTGCTGGATAAAAACGGAAAAGTTGTGGGGATTATTGACGAGAAAGACCTTATCGAATTTTTGGCCATGTTGGATAAAAAATAATGAAAAAATATGTGGTGTGGGTGATAGGAATTTGGGCCTTGGGTGCGTGCGGGCAGTCGTCTTCTACCCCGGTGGAAGAGGCCGACACGCAGTTGGCTACCCAGGTGTCTATTTTTTCTTCTAAAGAAAACCAAAAAGAGTGGGTGCTGCATGCCGACTTTGTTAATTTTGAAAACATGCAAAGCGCTACCTTGAAAAACCCGCTGTTGGTACTTAAACAAAACGGGCAGGACAGCGCCCGCATCAGCGGAAACACCGGCACGTTTGACTACGCAGCCCAGCAGGTGGCGATTCAGGGAAATGCGGTGCTGGAGTCGCTGAGCGAACAGGCCCGCCTGACGGCATCGGCTTTCTTCTACGATATTGCGCAAGATAAAATTTGGTCCGATACGCGCACCGTCATTACGCGCGGCAGTGCCCGTTCGGTGGCGATTAACGGCGTGCAGACCAATTCTAAACTCACTAAAATTATCATTAAAAAACATTCCACCCGCCTGCCCAAAGACGCAAGCGAACTAAAGAGGGCCAGCCTATGACACGGTGGAAAGGGATAATGCTTTGTACCTTGGTGCTGGGGGTGGGGGCCTGCCGCACGGTGCATGTGCAAGCGCCCGAAGTAGAGGGCGTGCCCGCGCCCCAGCAAGTTTTGCAAGAGAAAAAGACCTCGCTTCAAGAAAAGAAAAAGGCCTCTGCGCCGCTGCCCGAAGTATTAGGGGGCATTGTGCAAAGCGACACCTGGACCATTTATAAAGATAAAGAGCAGGAAGAATTTACCGGGCATGTTTCCTACGACAACGGGATCTATGTGTTTAAAGCGGGGTATGCGTTGTCGGACCGGAAGGCCCAAACCGTCACGGCGCGAGAGAATGTCTACATCAAGCAGCAAAATCCGCAAGGCCCTACCTATGAGGGATATGCCGATACGGCCCACTACAATTATCAAACGGGCAAAGGGGTGTTGAAATCGGTTTCTAAAAATCCGGTGCGTTTGATTTTAACGGAAAAAGAACAAACCGTAAACGCCCGCGCTAAACAAATTGCGTTTAATACGCAAACGCGGGTTTTTGTGCTGAGCGGCAACGTCTATGCGACCCGTACCACGCCGCAAGGAACCCAAACACTGCAAGCCGATAAAGTGACCCTCAAACAAGATGAAAATTATGCGCACTTGGAAGGAAACGCCGTGCTAAGCGACGGTGCGCGTACGCTGCAAGCCGATACCGTGATTTATGACGGCCAGCACAACGCTGCCCACGCCTATGGGGCGCGCCCGCTGGTAAGCGGGACCACAGAGCAAGGGACATTTGCTATAATAGCAGATGACGTCCGCTCCGACGCCCAAGGCCACGTGGTAACCTTGCAAGGCCAAGTGCAAGGCTGGCTGGTATCACCGGAGTTAAACGAAAACAAGATTAACCGCCAATTTTAGGGGACATTATGGAACTGCGCAGTGAAAAAATCGTAAAAGTATATAAGGACCGCATGGTGGTAAAAGGCGTGGATATTCACGTAAAGTCCGGCGAGATTGTAGGCCTGTTGGGCCCCAACGGTGCCGGCAAGACGACTTCCTTTTATATGATGGTGGGTTTTATCCGGCCG
>CAMVRX010000054.1 GCA_947170005.1 uncultured Elusimicrobium sp. | reverse complement strand
CTTGTGGGGGAAGTCCGGCGTAGCCGGGTAGGAGGGTGTGGATAAAGCTTTCCTCTTTTTCTCATAAAAAAGCACTGGTAAAACCGGTGCTTTTTTATTATACTATACATACAATTTGATTTGTTTTTGAAGCCGTTTAAGAAACGGAGTGCTTTTGGTAGTCAAGAGCCATTCTCAAGTTCAAAAATAACCGATTTAGGCACAACTGGGTCTCGAGCCCCGGTTGTGCCGAGAGTTTCCCCTTTTGTGGGAAACCGCGGTTGTTATCCTGGGACTTTGAGAATGCTCATGCTAACAGCCGTTTTTGCGTGTTTCATAAACAGCTCAATTGTAAATTACACAGAAAGGAGATGTTTATGCAAAGCAAAAGAAACGGGGGTTTTACCCTCATTGAGTTGTTAGTAGTGGTCTTAATTATCGGTATTTTGGCTGCCGTAGCGGTGCCGCAATACCAAAAAGCGGTTACAAAATCGCGCTTCGCCGAGGCCGTTACCAACATGAGTTCTCTGTGGAAAGCGTGCCAGGTATATGGTCTGCAACATGGCCTACCTGATTGTAGCTGGCACAGTAATGCCGCCAGTTTGGACGACTTGGATATTGAAATTCCAGGCACAAAAAACACCTTAGCGGGCGATTCTTCTATCGGTACACAATATTTTCGGTACACATGGCCTTCTGTCTGTGGTTTCCCAGTTGCATATTATAACCCGCAACACTATGAGGGGAATGACATAGATAAGCACCTTGTTTGTTTATTTGTAAACGAACAAGGGCAAATCGGCTGTGATTTCCAGAATGACGAAGGAGAAGAAATTTGCAAAGCAAGTGGTGTACCGGTAGCCGGTGGGGACGAAGGTTGGTGCTGGTAATTTAAAACTTCTTACCTGCACACTATATCCAAAATGCGCCCGCCGATAAATGGTGGACGCATACTTTTTTGATGCAAATCCCCCGGCACCAAGCCGGGGGAAAAATCACAAAAATTGGGCTAAAACTTATTTAAAACTTCCGCCCAATTTTTGTTGCAGATACGTTTTTAAGCCGCCCTGGTCGCTGGAGTAAGAAAGTGCCATCTCGTAGCTGATTTTCTTTTCCATATATAGTTGGCCCAAGGCTTCGTTCATCGTACGCATGCCGATGCTGGCGTTGGTTTGCATAGTGGACAAAATCTGCTCCACTTTTCCGTCGCGGATCAAGCTGCGCACGGCCGAGTTGGCCACCAACACTTCGCACGCCATCGCCCGCCCGCCGTTTAAGGCCGGGATGAGCTGTTGGGACAAAATCGCCTCAATCACAAAGGATAACTGCGTGCGGATTTGCGGCTGTTGGTTGGGGGGGAACACGTCAATAATACGGTTGATGGATTGCACAGCGTCGTTGGTGTGCAGGGTGGCAAACACCAAGTGCCCGGTTTCAGCCAGCGTAAGGCACGCTTCCATGGTTTCTTTATCGCGAAGCTCCCCTACCAGAATAATATCCGGGTCCTGGCGCAAAAAGTGCTTCAAAGCGTCCGCAAACGAGTGCGTATCCAGCCCCACTTCGCGCTGGTTGACAATGCTGCGTTTGTGCGGGTGTACAAATTCGATTGGGTCTTCTACCGTCATGATGTGGTTGCTTTCATTCATGTTGAGGTAGTTAATCATGCTCGCCAAAGAGGTAGACTTACCGGACCCGGTCGCCCCGGTTACCAGCACCAGCCCTTTGTTTAGTTTCATGATGTTATACGTTACTTGTGGCAGGTTGAGCTCTTCGAAAGTTTGGAAGTTATTAGGAATAGCACGCAGTGCTGCGGCCACGCCGCCTTTTTCCTTATACACGTTTACACGCAAACGCCCCAGCGATTTAAGCCCAAACGAAAAGTCCAACTCCAATTCTTCCTCAAATTTTTGGCGTTGTTCGTCGGTCATAATGGAGTAAATGAGGGTCTGTGCGCTTTCTTTCGTCAGCGTTTCAAACTGGGTGGCGTACAATTTCCCCTGGATACGCAACACCGGCGGCACCCCTACCGCCAGGTGAATATCGGAAGCGTTTTTCGCTTTCATCAGTGCAAACAAGTCGTCCATCAATATCATAGGTTATCCCCTTTGTACTAGATTTTTCCAACCAAATCAATTGAAATGTTGTTCAAGGCTCCGGTCAATTTGCCTTTGGCCACATCCGCCTGGAATACATATATAATAGGTTCTTTTCGCGTTTTGGTCAACCTATATTTTACAATATAGGTATTTTTATAAAGCGGTTCGGCTTCCCAGCTGCCCAAATATCCCTGGGAGAGCTGCCCCTGGTAAATGCGGCTTAAATACTCGCCCAGCGTGCCCCGTCCGTTTGAAAGTGGGTAATTATATACCACTGCCAACGCTTTTTGCTCGCCGCTGTTGGTAGGGGCGGTTTGGGCCGCGGGTGCTTCGGCCAGTAATTCTTGGGTTTTTAAGTGCGCAGCCGCTTTTGTAGCTTGCGGCGTTGTGGCGGCAACAGCCGGTTGAGGGGCCGGGTGCGTTTTATGCCGCCAGGCAAACGCAAGTGCCAACCCGCCGGCTACCGTTACAACGGCCAGCCCCGCCACAATCAATCGCGCATGGGAAACCAGCTGCCGTTTGATTTTTTGCGTATGCTGGGTGTGGCGTAAAAAATCTTTCATTTCTTGGGTTTGTTTCAGGCGGGCGCTCACGCTATTTACTTCCACTTTTTCCGTGCGCAGCACAGCCGGGTCCGGGATAATGCCGCCCGGTTCCGGGTTCTGCGGGGTAGCGGACTGTGCCGTCGTGTCGGCTTGCGGTTGGGAAGTTTCCAAAACGGGCTCTTCGGGCACTGCGGGGGCCGGTTCGTCGGCCTCAGCGGGCAGCGGTGGAATAGTTTGCTCCGGCTGCGCGGCGGGCAATTCTTGCTGCAACGTCGGCATTTGCGGCAGTTCTACTAGCGGCATGGTGGCCGGTGCATCCGGCTCCAACACGGCCGTTGCTTTTTTGGCTGCCGTTTGCTGCCTGATTTTATCTTCAAAAGTGGTGGCAAATACTTCGGTAGCGGTGGCAACGTGGTGGGTTTCTTGGGCCTGGGTCAGCTCCAGGGCGGTTTGTTCGTCCACCGCCTCGTCGGCCGATTGTTTTTCGCGCCGGGTGGAAGAAGTTTTAGCCAGTTGTTTTTCCAGGGCGTGGGCCAGGTCCATGTCCGAGTTATCGGCCGGGCTGGGGATGCCCAAAATATTGCCTAAATCTTTTTCTTTAACACGGTTAAAATAATCTTCAATCGGGCCCGGTTTGGCCGGCTTTTTGGGGATTTGCATGCTGGGGCTGTCGGTAGGGGTTTGGTCAAAGGCCAACGGGGAAGCTTCTTTAAGCAGCGTGTCCATTTCCTGTTCTAAGGAAGGGTCATTTTGCTCGGCAGCGCGGCGCACAAACAGCGGCTTGAACTCGTCAAACGTGCCCGCCACTTGCCAGTGGTCGCCGTCTTCCCCAAAATTTTCGGGGCAGATCAGGCTCGTTTCCCCAAACGATTTTTGTTCACTGAGTTCTTTTGGCGAAAACGGCCCTATTACGTCGCTGCCGTCAAAAAACCAATATTTCATGGTAAACCCTTTTATACTTGTTATTTACAATACGTTACTGCTTGGCGCAAACGGGCCAACACGGTCTCTTTGCCCATATATTCTAACATTTTAAACAGCGTCGGTCCGTGCGTCCGGCCCGAAACGGCTACGCGCACCGGGTGGAAAATTTGCCCGGCCTTCATCCCGTTTTCTTTGGCGTACGCGCGCGCAGCGGCTTCCAAATTTACGTCGGTAAAATCAGCAATCTCGCTATATACTTTTGCAATGCCTTCCAGTACCGCTTTGGCCTCGGGCTTGGCAAACACTTTATCCAGGGCCTCTTGCTCCATTTTCGGTTCTTCAAAAAAGAAACGGATAAGGTCCGGTATTTCGGTTAAAAGTTTGTATTTTTCTTGCTCCAGGCCGATGATATTTTCCAAGCGTTTGCGTTCCACGCCCGCCACGTTAATGCCGGCTTTCTCAATAAACGGCAAGGCCAAGTCGGTCAGGCGGCTTAGCGAGGTGGCACGGATATATTCCCCGTTCATCCAGTTTAGTTTTTCGGGGTCCATCACGGCCGGGCTGGGCTGGCAGCCGGAAATATCAAATTTTTCTTCCAGCTCGCCGGGTGCAAAAATTTGTTGCGAGTCGCTGGTCGCCCACCCCAACAGTGCCAAATAGTTTTTGAGCGCCTCGGGCAAGTACCCCATGTTGCGAAACTCCACCACGTTGGTAGCCCCGTGGCGTTTGGAGAGCTTTTTTCCGTCGGGCCCGTGAATCATAGAGAGGTGTGCAAAAATCGGTTCCTTCCAGCCCAGCGCGCGGTAAATTTGAATTTGCGCGGGCGTGTTAGAAATATGGTCGTCGCCGCGGATAATGTGCGTCATGCGCATCAAGTGGTCGTCCACTACTACGGCAAAGTTATACGTCGGGTAGCCGCTGGTTTTTTGGATGACCAAGTCGTACAAATCTTTGCTGGCAAATTTCACATGCCCGCGGATGAGGTCGTCCCATTCCACGTCGCCTTCGGTCGGCATACGGAAACGGATGACGTACTTGCGCCCTTGCGCTTCCAGCGCGGCCTGTTCTTCTTTCGTCAAATGCGCACACTTGCCCGAGTATTTGGGCGGGCGGTGCTCGGCCAAGCACTTTTGGCGGTTGGCTTCCAGTTCTTCCTCGGTGCAGTAGCATTTGTAGGCTTTGCCCTCGGCCAGCAGCTGGTCAATGTATTTTTTGTAAATCCCTTGGTCGGCGCGGATCGCCTGGTAGTAGGGGGCGTCGGGCCCTTTGTTAGTACCATCGGGCATGGGGCCTTCGTCCCAGTTAAGCTGCATCCACTGCATCCCCTCAAAAATAGCATCCGTGGAGGCTTGTGTGGAGCGTTCCTCGTCGGTATCTTCAATACGCAAGAGGAAAGTGCCTTTATTTTTTTTGGCAAACAGATAGTTAAATAGTGCGGTACGCACACCGCCGATATGTAAAAACCCCGTCGGGGAAGGAGCAAAACGGACACGAACTGTCATAGTATAAAAACCTCGTCAAAATAAATGTAACTACATTATACCATTTTCAACGTTATCAAAAAAGACGTCATCGCCTATCCTTTGTTGTGGTACCACCTCCCCCCTGGCGGGGGAGGACGCCCGTAGGGTAGGAGAGGGGGTGCCGTTTGCCGTTGTAGGTCAGGCATTGCCTGACAATGTTGCGTAAGCAACATCCGTTGTTTGTTGTCGCCGTGGTGTCGTTTACCTCCCCCCTGGAGGGGGAGGATGCCCGGTAGGGCAGGTGAGGGGGAAAAAATCAGCCCCCAACTTTTGCTTGACTTGTTTTTTTTTTTTGATATCTTCAAATTATGTCATGCACAGGAGAAAATAAAATGAATAGTAATACGTCTAAAATGTGTTGTAAGCGGGGGTTTACCCTCATTGAGCTGTTGGTTGTCGTCTTAATCATTGGCATCTTGGCGGCGGTAGCGCTTCCGCAGTATAACAAAGCTGTAGAAAAAGCCCGCACCCGCGAAGCTGTCCTGGTGCTAAAAAGTATGTACAACGCATGGGAATTATGTAAATTGCAATACGGTGAAAATGCCGATGAATGTGACAATGATGAAGAAAAAGGACTGTTTTTACACATGGACATAGATGTTCCCGGTACCTTGTTGGAAAGTGGCGATTGTCCTGTTTCCGCTATGGGCTGCTACGTGACTAAAGACTGGCTTTATGAAATGGAAGGTGGTGTGTTTATGGCACGTCGTGTAGTGGATGCAGAAGAACTCAGCCCCTACACTATTCTCATGAATAGTGAGGGGATAATTTGTAGCGGAGATTGTGAGAAAGTATGTGGTTCTGACGGCTGTATCGTGCAGTAATTGCGCCGCTTCCCGGCAATAACCGGATTGTTTTTGCACCCATAGTGTAAATTTTTTACAATATAACTATGGGTGTTTTTTATTTTATTTTTTGCGCCGTCGCGTTCCTCATGCAGCTGGTCACAGTAGCGTGGCTGGGGCGGTGTTTCCCGTCTATCGGCACCAAGGGCCCTCTGCTCATCATTATTTTATGTTCTGCCGCGATGCTGGCCGGGTTTACCCTTACGCGTACGCACCAAACCGGCCTGTTTTGGCACGCGCTTTATTATTTTGCCTACATTTATTTTGGGCTGGTGTTTTTGGCATTTGCGCTGAGCTTGGGCTTTTTTGTATTGTTAGTGTTGTTAAAAAGTTTTCACGTGAAAACTTTTTGGATGGGTTACGCTAGTATAATTGTACTAGTTAGCGTATTTTTAGCGGCGTTTTGGGGCGGGTTTAGCGCGCCTAAACTTAAAAAAATAGCCGTGCGCGTCCCCGGTGCGCACCACCTGAAACTGGCCCTGCTGTCCGACACGCACCTGGGCATGGGGGTATCGTTAAACCGTTTTGACGAAGTCATGCAAAAAATAGAAGCCGAAAACCCCGACGGGCTGCTCATCCTGGGAGATATTTTTGAGTACGGCCCCCACCGGGAAAAATACGCCGCTCGTCTGGCGCAAACCAAAACCCCGCTGGGCTCCTACGGCGTGCTGGGCAACCACGAGTATTACGTCGGCTACGGGGACAGTAAACAATTTTATAAAGACGCGGGCATTACACTTTTGGAAAACACCGCCGTTACGCTGCCCAACGGCGTGCAACTGGTAGGTCTCAAGGACATTAAAACCGCCGGTGTTTCCGCCGACCAAGTGGCCCAATTATTAGACGGGCTGCAAGCGCAAAAACCGATTATTTTGCTTAGCCACACCCCGCTTTACGCCGAAGTTGCTG
>CAMVRX010000053.1 GCA_947170005.1 uncultured Elusimicrobium sp. | reverse complement strand
GATCTACACTCTTTCCCTACACGACGCTCTTCCGATCTCGGCAATATGCAAGGCGTTGCCTTTGGCCGAGGCTTCAAACAGCGTGGCCCCTTGCCCCAGCAAATAATCTACCAACTCCGTTTGCCCGTTTTCCACGGCTACTAACAGCGGGGTAAGGCCTTGGTTGTTTTTGGTTTGCAACAGCGAGCGGTCCTGCACAATCAGTTCTTCCACGCGGGTTTGGTCGCCTTTGGCGGCCGCGCCCCAAATATCGTCGCCTTTATTTTTTTCTTCTTCCTGGCGTTTGGCTAATACTTCGGCATTGTCTTGCTCGATGACGGCGTTTTCCACTTCGCGCACATCTTTATTAAACCATTCCAATACATTAGTACGTCCGTTTTGCTGGGCCACCGCCGCCGGCACTAACCCGTTGTGGGCAGCAATCGTCGGGTCCGCCCCGGCCGCCAGCAAGCGTTTGACTACTTCCACATTTCCTTTGGCTGCGCCCCAGTACAGTGCGGTTTCGCCTTTTTTGTTCTGGGCATTGAGGTCCAGCGGGGCCTGCATAATTTGCGGCAACAAAAGCATCTTAATAACTTCCGGGTGATTGTAGCGCGCCGCATAAATAAGCGCGGTGTTTCCGTCGTTATTAGCGGCATTGATGTCGGCCCGGTAGGCCAGTAAATCGTGCAAGCTGGCCAAGTCCCCCAACGAAGCCGAAATGATCAGCGGAGTGTTGCCTTTTTCGTTGGCGATATTGGGGTTAATCCCCCCTTTTAACATGGCAATCACACCCGTTTCGTTCTTATTAGAAACAGAGCGGAACAAATAGGCGCTGTTGAGCCCTTCCTCTACGCCGTTAGTCAAAAAGATATCTATCAGGGCCACGTTTTGTTTTTCAAGCGCCACGTAAAGCGGCGAATGTTTGTAATTATTGACGGCGTTAATATCCGCACCGGCATACACCAGCCGCTGGGCAATGGCCGTGTGCCCGTTATACAGGCTGCGCAAGAGAGCGGTGTCTTTGGTAAATGCGTTGGGCTGGTTCACGTCGGCCCCCACCAAAATCAGTTCTTCCACCGCCGTATAATCCCCCAGCGTAGCCGCCATTACAATTAGCGGATCGCCTTTGCTGTTGACGATATTTACGTCGGCAATTTGGGTATTAAGCAGCTCAATAAAACCCTTGGTATCTTTTTTTTGCACCAGGACGGTGGCTTCATCGGCCAGTTGGGCTACCGATTTGGTATTTACCACTTTAGCGGGCGCCTTTTTAGGCGGTTTGGGCGCTACGTTGCACCCTTTAAAGGTAACATACAAAAGCAAGATAAGCGGAATAGCCGCCGCTATCCCCAGCGCAACCCAGGGTTTTTGCTTTACCGCTTGCAGGGTTTGCGCTACTTTTTCATTTTCGGGAGCGGAAAATTCGCTCAAGGGTTTCTTTGGTTTGGGTGCGGACATAATTAGCGGCCTGTTTTTAATTGTTCTAAGGCATGATGGGCGGCAGCTTGCTCGGCCTGTTTTTTGTTGTGGCCTTTACCTACCCCCAATTCTTTGCCGTGCAAACTAACCCGCACGGTAAAAGTTTTATCATGCTCCGGCCCGACGGTTTGGATAATTTCATACTCCGGCACCGCGGGGCCGCGCTGCTGCAAAAATTCTTGCAACACACTTTTATAATCTTGCACGTCTTGGGTGAGCTGTTGGGTACGGGCCCAGGGCAAAATTACGTTGCGGGCAGCTTCGTAACCGCCGTCCAAATAAATTGCCCCCAGCACGGCCTCCACCGCGTTAGAAATAATGCTGTCGCGTTCGCGCCCGCCCGTGGCAAGCTCCCCCCGGCCCAGCGCCATAAACTGGCCCAGGTTTAACTGTTTGCCCCAAAGATATAAGTTACGCCGTGAGACCAAGTTGGCCTTAATCTTAGAAAGCACTCCCTCTTCATCATGCGGGCACTCGTTATAGATATAGTCTGCAACGATGGCACCTAAGATGCTGTCCCCCAGAAACTCCAAGCGTTCGTTGTGTTTCACGCCCCGGTGTTCCCCGGCAAAGGACTTGTGAGTGAGTGCTTCCTTTAAAACGGCTTTACTTTTGAAGCTATATCCTAAGATACGTTCAATGTCCGTTGGCACAGTTATTTTTTAGCGTTTTCTTCAATGTAAGCCACGGCTTCGCCGACGGTTTTAATTTTTTCGGCTTTTTCATCCGGAATTTCAACATCAAATTCCTCTTCCAAAGCCATAATGAGTTCCACGGTATCCAAGGAATCGGCACCCAAGTCGTTAACAAATTGGGCTTCGGGCTTTACTTGGTCCGCTTCTACACCCAGTTGTTCCACGATGATATTTTTTACTCTTTCTTGTACGTTTTCTACAGACATGTTTGTCCTCCAATTAAAAAGGTTTCCCTTACTTAAATTATATATATAATCCGCCGTTTACGGCAAGTACATGCCCGGTAATATAGGCGGCATCTTCACTGGCCAAAAACAAAACTGCTTTGGCGATATCCTGCGTGCTGGCAAAACGCTTGAGCGCAATGGCGTCTAGCGCTTTGGCCTTCACTTCCGGCGGTAACTGGTCGGTCATCGCCGTTTGTACAAACCCCGGTGCTACCGCGTTTACGCGCACACCGCGGGAACCAAATTCTTTGGCAAATGTTTTGGTTAGCCCAATCACCCCGGCTTTGCTGGCCACGTAATTGGCTTGCCCCGGGTTGCCCATTTCCCCCACCACGGAAGAGATGTTTACTATGTTTCCGCTGCGTTTTTTAAACATCACTTTGAGCGCAGCTTTACTCATTAAAAAAGTACCTTTTAAATTGACGTTAATGACCGCGTCAAAATCTTCCTCGCTCATGCGCACGGTCAAATTATCTTTGGTAATACCGGCGTTATTGACAAGCACGTCTAACTGGCCAAACTCTTTTAACGTATTGGTTACAAAATTGTCACAATCTTGCGCGTTGGAAATATCCACGGCTTGCGTATATACTTTTGCGCCGCAGGCAGCCAGTTGCTCGGCCGCGGGGGCCAGGCCGCTTTCGTGGCTGGCGCAAATAGCCAGGTTGGCCCCGGCCTGGGCAAATTCTTGCGCAATCGCCAACCCGATGCCGCGCGTGGCACCGGTAATCATCACCGTTTTGCCTGTAAAAGCAGCCATTAGCGGTTCTCCTGTTGGATTTCTTTTTCCAGCGCGTCAAAGGTAGGCTTCAAGCTGTCCATCTTGGCAGCAATATCACCCACAAAATTTTTCTCTACCAGGCGCGCGGCCGTTTTAAGCGCGTTAAAGATAGCAAAATCGTTAGATTTGCCGTGTGAAATAATCGCCACACCGTTCACACCCACCAGCGGTGCTCCGCCGTAACAATCAGGGTTAGTGTGGGCTTTGACCGCCTTGAACGCGGGTTTGGACAGTAGCGCCCCCAACACCGCCAGCGGACGTTTTTTGACTTCGCGCTTAATCATGGCAATCATCGTTTTGGCCAAGCCCTCGGCCATTTTTAAGACAATATTCCCTACAAATCCGTCGCAGACAATCACGTCCGTGTCGCCGGTGTTTACGTCGCGTCCTTCCACCGTGCCTTTAAAATTCACGCCGATTTCGCGCATGTGCGGCACCGTGTGTTTGACAAGCATGTTGCCTTTAGTTTCTTCTTCGCCGATAGACAACACGCCCACCGTCGGGGCCGGGATGTCAAATACTTTTTGCATATAGGCCGAACCCATTACCGCAAATTGTAACAGATGAATGGGCTTACAATCGGCATTGGCCCCGCCGTCCAAGAGAAGGCTAACCCCTTTATAGGTGGGCATAGGCGTAGCAATCGCGGGGCGCTGCACGCCTTTGATGCGGCCCAAACCAAACAAAGCGGCCACCATCGCCGCGCCGGAATGGCCGGCCGAAACAAACGCATCGGCTTCTTTTTTGTGCACTAAACTTGCGCACACAATGATGCTGGCGTTTTTCTTTTGGCGGCATTCTTTGGCAGGCTCGGCAGCCATGTCAATAGTTTCGGGCGCGTGGACGATAGACAGATGCGCGGGCACGTTGGCATGCCCCAGTTCGCGCAGTTCTTGGCGCAGCACGTTTTCATCCCCCACCAGGATGACATCCAGGTTGAGTTTTTTAACGGCCTCAAGCGCCCCAAGCACATTGGGGCGCGCGCCAAAATCTCCGCCTAAAGCGTCCAAGGCTATTTTCATAGCAAGTGTTATTTAGCGGCCGGTTCTTCTTTGGTTTTTTGGGCCACTACCACGCGGTCTTTATAATAACCGCAAGACGGGCACACATTGTGAGGCAAGCGTTTTGCGTGGCAGTTCGGGCATTCCACGAGCTGCGGCAATTCCACCCCAGAGTTGTGGGATCTTCTCATATCCCGGCGGGAACGAGTGTGTTTTTTCTTTGGATTGGGCATTTCTAATACTCCTATATTTCGTAAAAAATCCGTTTGGACTTTACTACTTATTAAATTTACCTTTTAATACAGCAAAAGGCGAAAAACTTTCTTCCTGGCATCCGCACGGCCCTTGGTTTAAATCTTGACCGCAGCGGGGGCACAGGCCTTTGCAATCCGGCGCGCACAAAAAGCGGATATCTTCCGTAAGTGCGAGCGTTTGCAAGACAACGTACATTATATCAATTATTTCGGTTTTAGTGCTATAAGTTTCGCAAAAAGTTTCGCTAAACGGCTGCGTCACACGGCGTAAACAACGGGCGCACTGCACTTCGCGCTCGCCGGAGATTTTGCCGGTTACGATAATTTCTTTGTTAGCCAGGGAAAAGCAAAGTTCCACCGCAGCCTTGGTAATTTGGTTGGGGGCTTGCAACACGCCCGCAAAATTTTCCGCGGGGATTTGGGCCGTGCAGTTTAGCCCCCCCATGCGGACAATATCTAAGGTTTTAAATTTGAGGTTTTGCGGAACGTCATAATCCGCGTAGTTGTTTTGCATCATATGTATATTTTAGCAAATTTACCGCGTGAACGCTTTGTTTTGCCACTTGCGGCTGCGCCAGCGGCGCTCAAATACGGCCGCGCGCACCAGTTCGTCCAACGCCATGGCCAGCCAAATGCCTACTAGTCCCCAGCCCAAGTGCCCCCCTAATATATAGGAAAGCAAAGTCGCCACGCCCCACATTACAATGACTCCGGTCCAAAACGGAAAGAACACATCGCCCGATGCAATCAACGAATTGACCGCCGTAATATTCACCGCACGCCCGATTTCCAGCACCACATCAATCCACAACACCCAGCAGCCCAAGCGTACTACGTCGGGGTTTTGGGACAAAAACCCAAAAATCCGCGGTCCCAACAAAGCCGTCAAAAACGAAATTGCCACACTGACCATCAGTGCCCAGCGGATAGAATATTTTTCAATGGAAAACGCGGCGTGGTTGCGTTCTCGGCCCACCAGGTGCCCAATGGTAATGGATGCCCCGTGCCCGATTGCAATAGCAAACACAAACGAAAACATCACAATATGCATGGTGTACGTGCGCGCCGTTAAAGAGGCCGTGCCCAAGAGCACCGCAAAGTACGTAATGACTACTTGCGACAAATCATACGACAAATTTTCCCCCGCCCCCGGCAGCCCGACAATGAGCAAATTTTTAATTTTATCCCACGGGAACGGTTTAAAGTACGCCAGTGGCGGCACGGGCGAAACTTTTTTAAACAAAATATACGTCAGCAGTACCATGGCTATAAAGCGGCACGTCATCGTGGAAATCCCGGCGCCCACAATCCCCAAGCGCGGCAACCCCGCGCGCCCAAAAATCAAAAAGTAGTTGCCAATTACGTTAATCACGTTAATAAGAAGGGCCACCCACATGGGGTAGTAGGCTTTGTTGTGGCTGCGCAAAATAGCGCCCAGCGTTACAATCATGGCCAAAAATACCGAGCTTCCCCCCACCAGCCCCATATACGGCAGCCCATAGGTAAACAAATGCTCTTTAAGCCCCATCAAATGCAACAGCTGCGGCAAAAATATATAACCCCGCACTGACCACTACCCCCATTATAAGGTTGACCAGCAGCGAAACGCCAATCACTTGCAGCACATTTTTCTGCTGTTTGGCCCCCAAGTATTGCGCACACAACACGGACGTCCCCAGCGCCGTTACCATATACACCAAACACACCAAAAACACCAACTGGTTTACCACGCCGCTGGCGGCCACGGCGTCGTCGGCAAAGCGGCTGAGCATAAACACATCCGTCGCGCCCGTAAGCATTAAAAGCAGCGTTTCAAAAAAGATAGGCCCCGTTAGATGAAACAGCTGCGCGCGCAACGGCCGCGCCCCGCTCGGGTTATTTTTTCGGTTGATTTGTTTCATAGGGTTCAAGTATTATTTTACCATTTCCGCAAATTCGTGTGAAACATCCCGCCAAAAAGTGCTACAATAAAAGAAATTAAAATAAGGAGTCTGTACTCATGAAAAAAATTGCACTCGCAGCTGTACTGCTTATGGTGTTGTCTTTTCCGGCGCACGCCGCTAATAGCGTAAGCCATTTAAAATTATCGCTGTGGAGTTATTTAGCCGTAGCGGTTCCCTACAACATCTATGATGTAAAAGGGTTGGACCTGGGCTTTGGTTCCACAACCGACACCTTAACCGGCGCGCAGATTGATTTGATTTGGGCCAAAACCCAATATATGAAGGGGGCCAGTTTATCGGGTATTGCCAGCGTTACCCGCCGGCACGCTTCGGGCTTGCAGATGGCCCCGGTCACCGTCAGCCGCGAACTCAAAGGCGCCCACGTCGGGGCATTTAACATTTCTACCCGCCGCTTGACCGGCGCGCAAGTAGGTTTTTACAACTATGCCGACGAAGTTACC
>CAMVRX010000052.1 GCA_947170005.1 uncultured Elusimicrobium sp. | reverse complement strand
GGCAACCCAACGAGCGAGCCGTAACCTCCCTCATACCCCAGTTCTTTTAAATCGTGCAAGCAGCGCACGCGGTTGTCAAAGCTCATCCCCGGGTCTAACTTTTCGTACAAATTTTTGTCGGTGGTTTCAATGCGCAAGAGGTAGCGGTCCGCCCCGACTGCGCGGTAAGCGGCATATTCCTCGCGCGATTTTTCGCCGATACTGAGCGTAAGGGCCACATCCAATTTTTTGATTTCGCGGAGGATGTGGCACAACGTATCCGTGTCAAACGCGCCGTCTTCCCCGCTCTGCAGCACCACGGTTTTGTAGCCGTAGGCCGCGGCCTGCTGCGCCATGGCGATGATTTGGGAGGGGGACAAGCGGTAGCGTTGCGCGTGCGTGTTGCTGCGGCGCAACCCGCAGTACAAACAATCGTTTTTACAGAAACTCGAAAACTCAATAAGCCCGCGCAAGTGCACCCCGTCACCAACGTATTTCTTACGCACACGATCCGCTGCCGCAAACAGGGGCTGCGGGTCCTTTGCGGTTAAAAGCGAGACGATTTCCCCGTGCGTGAGGGTATGGGTTTTTTCAACTTTTTGTAAAAGAGAATGCATAGGTATAGTATATAAAATTAGGTCCAAAGGCCCAAGCGCTCCTAGGCCAAAAAATAGGCCCCGGCTGGGTACAAGGGCCCTGTCGTTTTTCCCGTTAAAACGCTATGATATAAGTGTAAGGAAACTTAAATAAACAGGAGGTTGCGCTTATGTCTACGGAAAGATTACATACCCTTGCCCAGCAGCTCATCAAGCAGCACCGCCTGCAGCAAGAGTTTGCCTGGCTGGCCGACCCGGCCGAATTTCAAGATTTGCTTGATCTATAAATGAACTCATAACCTCCTACAAGAGTCCCTAGTGGCCGCTGATCTTTTCTCCTTCAGCGGCCACGCATAATTTCTCTTGCAAAAGCACCTGTGAAATGTTATAGTAATGCTTATGAAACGCTTTATTAAAAACAACTTATATGGGCTTTCCCGTTTTCATTCTTCCTCCGGGCGGGACAGCCGCCAAACTTTTTGCGATATTACCAAGGGGTTTATTTTTCTGGCCGTGGTAGCATTTTTGTTGTGCTTTTTAAGAAACACGCCTTTTTTGAAAGGAATATTGGACTTTTTCGTCCTTTCCGGCTTTGCGTGTGTGGTGTTGTGCATTTTGTTTGAGTTGTTTCTTTTGGTGAGTTTTGCCTGTGCGGCCACCCGGCGCTGGCAAGATTTGGACATCCGTATCCCGCAAGAGGAAGACGTTCGAGAACTGATTTGCCGCCGCCGGTTCTGGGAAGTGTTACTCCAGGAAGAAGGCTCGCGCGAAACTAACCAGTACGGCCCCGCCCCCAAAGACAACCCCGTTTCCCTCGTGTCCGAAGAGGACATGCGCGAAGTGGTCCGCAAAAAGTTGTTTGTAGAATTTACCAAAGACGTAGAAGACCTAAAATAGTTTCTTCCCAATTTTGTACATTTCGGCGTTGCTCGGTTGCTCGAATACCTCGGCGCTGCCGCGCCGCTGCGCACAGTATACTTCGCAACCTCCCGCCTGGAACTGCGCAAAATTTGTTTGAAACTTACCGCGCTACTACCTTTTTATTAAAAGCACCCTAAAGCGGGCGCTTTTTTGCTATAATATAAGGGTACTTTAAGTTAAGAGTATAAAATTAAATAGGAGAAGGACTCCGCTCCGGCTCGGTCGTTTTTCGGATAAATGCGGCTTGGTCGGCAGGTTGCAGTCCTAAGAGTAAAACAAAATGGTATTATCCAATCAAGACAGAAAAGACATCATCGGTAAATTCCAATCCAGCGCCAAGGACACCGGCTCCGCCGCTGTGCAAATTGCGCTGATTACGGAACGTATCCAATATATTTCCAATCACCTCAAAGCCAACCCGAAAGACTTTGCAGGCGAAACTGGCTTAAACAAACTGGTCGGTCAACGCAAACGCTTACTGGCCTATTTGAAACGCACCGACTTTGACAAATACCAAGTCGTCACCAAAGAACTCAAACTCAGAAAATAATAGGATAAAAAATGCCGAACTTTAACCATAACTTTGACATCCAAAGCGTGGAAGTAACCGTCGGCCGCGACACCATTAAATTGGAAACCGGTTTAATGGCCAAGCAAGCGGACGGTGCCGTAGTAGCCAGCATGGGGGATACCCGCATTTTGGCCACGGCCGTTTCCACCAAAGAACAAAAACCGGGCATCTCGGACTTTACGCCCTTAACGGTCAACTATAAAGAAAGAACCTACGCAGCGGGTAAAATCCCGGGCGGGTTCTTCAAACGCGAAGGCAAACCCAGCAAAAAAGAAACGCTCTCTTCGCGCATTATTGACCGCACCATGCGCCCTATCTTCCCGGAAGGGTTTGCGTGTGAAACCAACGTGACCGCCATGGTCGTGTCGGCTGACCCGAATAACGATGCGGATATTTTAGCCGTACTCGCTTCTTCGGCCTCGGTGGTGATTTCTTCCATTCCGTTTAACGAACCTGTAGCCGCGGTGCGCATTGGGCGCATCAACGGCCAGTATATCGTCAACCCCACCAAAGAAGAACAAGCCCTGCCCGAGTGCGATATGGACCTTACCATTGCCGGTTCTGCGCAAGGGATTTTGATGGTGGAAGGCGGTGCCAAAGAAGTAGAGGAAGAGGCCATCATTGCCGCCATGGAAGTAGCCAAGCCGGAAATTGACAAAATGTGCGCCGCGCAACTTAAACTGCGCGAGCTGGCCGGCAAGCCCAAATTTGAATATGTGGTAGAAAAACTGCCGCAAGAAGTAGTCGATTTGGCCAACGGCGCTTTCCGCGAAGAAGCCAAAAAAATCTTGCATGCCTTTAGCGACAAGCAAACGCGCGACTTGCAAGTGGCCCAGCTCAAAAAGAACTTTGCCGAACAACTCACCGAACAATATGGCGACAATGCCGCCACCTACGCCGGGATTGCCTTGGAAAACATTATGTACGAAGAATCCCGCGCCTTGGTATTGCACGAAGGCGTACGCGTGGACGGGCGCAAACCCGACGAAATCCGTCCGCTTAGCTCCCTGGTGGGTTATTTGCCGCGCGCGCACGGCTCGGCCGTGTTTACCCGCGGGCAAACCCAATCCTTAGCCGTAGCCACCTTGGGCACCAAAGATGACCAGCAAATGGTGGAAGGCTTGGAAGACACTTCTTTTGAACGCTTTATGCTGCATTACAACTTCCCGGGTTTTGCCACGGGCGAATGCAAACCGGACCGCTCTCCGGGCCGGCGCGAAATCGGCCACGGGGAACTAGCCCGGCGCGCTTTGTTGCCGCTTATCCCGTCGGAAGAAGAATTCCCTTACACCATCCGCGTGGTGTCTGACATTACCGAATCGAACGGTTCTTCGTCCATGGCCTCCGTGTGTGGCGGCTCCTTGGCGCTGTTTGATGCCGGCGTGCCGATGAAATCTCCCTGCTCGGGGATTGCCATGGGTGCCATTAGCGGCGAGGGCAAATTCGTCGTCCTCTCCGACATTATGGGCCTGGAAGACCATCTGGGCGACATGGACTTCAAACTGACCGGTTCGCGCAAAGGGATTACGGCCTTCCAAATGGACGTAAAACTCAAAACCGGGATGCCGCTGGACGTGCTACGCCAGGCTATCAAACAAGCCACCGCAGGACGTATGTTCATCATGGACCATATGGAGAAAACCATTGCAGAACCGAGAAAAGAAGTTTCTCCGTATGCACCGGTGATTTACAAAATGCAAATTTCTGTAGACAAAATTGGGGCCGTCATTGGGCCCGGCGGAAAGAACATTAAACGCATTACCGAATCGACCAATACCAAAATTGATATTGAAGAAACGGGTGTGGTAACCATTGCCGCCGCCAATGCCGAAAAACTCAACCAAGCCAAAGCGGAAATTGAAATGCTGACCGCCGAGCCGGAAGTAAATAAAATTTACAAAGGCAAAGTAGTCTCCATCCAACCCTTTGGGGCGTTTGTGGAAATTTTACCTGGCAAGGACGGACTGCTGCACATCTCCGAAATTGCCAAACACCGCATCAATAAAGTAGAAGACGTATTGAAACTCGGCGAAATCGTCGAAGTAAAATGCGTCGAAATTGATAACAGCGGTAAAGTACGGCTTTCACGCAAAGCCTTACTCAAATAAGTGTTTCTCCTTGCAGTGCCCCCGGCCTACCAGGCCGGGGGTTTTTTTGTAAGGTCCCTTGAAAATTGCCCGCTTAGCCCCTATACTTATAAAGAGCGATAACCCGCGGGAGTAACGGATATGAAAAAAATACTGGGGATACTGGTATTGGCAGTCAGTAGCGTTCCCGCTTGTGCCCAACAAACCTTTTGCGCACAAGAGGTAGCCCCCGCTTTTGCCGTTACCAACTCCGCCACCGGGCAAAGCACCTGGCTGCAGCAAGATAAATCCCTTACCAAACTTCCCGCCTCTAAGCAAAAGCCCCATGCAACGCCTCCGGCCGAGGCGGCGGCCTCCTTAGAGCAAATTGACGACCCGCGCATTGTGCTGCTTTATTTAGACCAATTTCAATGTTCCGGCGCGCTGGTGGGCCCCTACACCGTGCTGACGGCTGCCCATTGTTTGTTAGACGAGCAGGGAGCCTTGATAGACGCTGCCAAAATCAAAGCGTACGCGGGCGGGAAAACCAGCCCCCTTACCGCGCGGGCCGACCGTTACTACTACGCCAACGTCATTCAAACACCACATGCCATGCGGGGGGATGTCTTCCGCAAAAAAGTAATCCATGAGGATTTGGCCATGGTGGTACTGGACAAGCCGCTGGGCCGACAAACCGGATATTTCGGCGTATGGAACCCGCTACTGGTAGTGGGAACGGAAATTGAAATTAAAGGGTTTCCCGGCCCGAAAAATAAAGAAAAACCCTGGCTTAGCCGCGGTATCATCACCGGCAAAAACCCTCGGCCGGGCCAACGGGGCAAAGAAGGCATCATTCATTACGGGTGTATCGTGCCAACCCCGGCCTTTAGCCACAATGCATTTATGCAACCCGGTTCCAGCGGCGCGCCGACGTTTATCAAAGGCCACCCGGACCATATTATTGCCCTGGGGGCGGGGGGAAGTTGGCTGCTGCAGTTTTCCACCCGTGGGTTACTGGGCACGTTTGTTTCTACGTACCGTTATGAACGCCCCCGTGCAAACCCCGTTGCCCGCCAAATTTCCCGGGAACTCAAACGCAAACACAGCTAAAGCCAAAAAATTGGGTTTACGATTTGCAAGAACATTAAAATTTATTACAATAATAAGGTAGTTAAAAACTTAGATTATTTGTTGGAAGTGCAGGGAAAGCCTGCGCAAAGCAAGGCCGCAAAGGCCAAGCACATTTCCGTCCAGCAAGTAATCGTCTGCTTTTTACGCCTGCCCCGTAAGGGGTGGGCGGGCGACGATTATTGCACGGGTTACGGAAATGGCTTATGTGATAAAGCGTCGTCTTTTTTTGTACTTCCGGCAACAGGAGGAAATATGAACAAAAAAACAAAAGCAGGATTCACACTAATTGAATTATTAGTGGTTGTACTTATCATCGGTATTTTGGCGGCGGTGGCCGTACCACAATACCAAAAAGCAGTAGAAAAAGCACGCGCCGCGGAAGCGATTACGTTAATGAGTAACGTACAAAAAGCGGTGGATGCTTGGTGTTTGGCAAACCCAACTGCTGCTGTGGAAGAATTTATCGGTTGCCCGGATGCGGAGGATGGAAAGTGCAACCTACTGGACATAGATGTAGAAAGTGCCCTTACTTGTGACCAACAAAACGGAGATTACTGCCGCAGTAAAACCTTTGCGTATAATGCGTACGGGAGTTGTGATGATGAAATTGAAATCTTTGCCGGCCGATTCAAAGATGGAGATATAGAAAATGAATCCAGACAATATTCCATAGGATTTTT
Organism: uncultured Elusimicrobium sp.; assembly: GCA_947170005.1. GTDB lineage: Bacteria > Elusimicrobiota > Elusimicrobia > Elusimicrobiales > Elusimicrobiaceae > Avelusimicrobium. Next base: position 888 of record CAMVRX010000052.1, on the reverse strand, counting down.
GAGAGATTCCACCGGAAATTGGACCAGATATTGTGACGGATACGACGAAGATTTGTCTTACAGTAAACCGATTTGCGAAGGCTTTCAAAACGGAAGTCTATAGCAAAATAGACGGACAAATTCATTCTTTTCTGCATGGGGGGCCCAGGTTTTCCCTGGGTCTTTTTTCCCTTGTTTTCCCGCTGCGTAAACTCTACACTATAAGTATGAGATATTTATTATTCCTAAGTATAAGTTGTTTACTCATTCCTGCGGCCGCGCAAGCACAGGCCACCAAATCAATCCCCATCAGCCGCAACTGGGGGATTGATACCCATATCCCGCAAACGGTAAACCGGGATACCCTCGTAGCAAACATTAACCGCCGCATTGCCCGCGCCCAAGAGCAAGCACTCCGGGCGCAGCGGGCCCAGCAACGTCGTCTGCACGACCAAGACGTCCGCTTAGCGCGCGAAGAAGTAGCCAATGAAAACGACTATGTCGTCACCCCGCAAGGGAACATCCAAAAACGCTCTTGGCAAGCCTGTAAGTACTACGAACAATGGTTGCAACAACAAGGCGCCCTGCACTTGCCGGCCGAACAGTTGCGCACGCAGCAAGAAATGGTGCTTTTCACCTTCGATTTGACAGAGAATTATTGCAAGGTACTGGCGCAGCAACATACGCTGCCTGATGTGTCCGGGGTTTCTGTCTTGCCGCCGGCAAACATCGCACAGTTGGCACAACCGCATATCACACCTACAGAAGAACCGCTCTTGCGTGTGAGTGCCCATACCGCCCTCCCGGCCCTGGAGCAGTTATCGTGGAAAGACGTGGTGGACCGGGGATATGACCCCGCACCGGTTTCCAAGGGCAAAGCCAAACGCTACCTCAAAGAATTTTTAAACG
>CAMVRX010000051.1 GCA_947170005.1 uncultured Elusimicrobium sp. | reverse complement strand
CATCTTGCCCGTGCTGATGGGGGCCGTGATGTTCTTGCAGCAACGCGGCAATATCCCGCCCGGTACCGACCCGGCCCAAGCTGCCATGTTTAAATACATGCCGCTTATTTTTACGTTGTTTTTTATGAATTTTCCGTCGGGGCTGGTGTTGTATTGGTTAACGAACAGTTTGCTTACCTACGGGATTCAAACCTTCGTGAATAAAAAAATGATTCAAGTTCAATAGGAGTTTAATTATGTTAAATAAAGTAAAAACACAAGGGAAAACCGTTTCCGAGGCCATTACCCTGGGCCTGAAAGAATTGCGCTTGCGCCGCGACCAAGTGGAAGTAAGCGTGTTGGAGCACCCCAAAAAAGGGTTTTTGGGCTTTGGCTCCAAGCCGGCCGTGGTAGAAGTGCGCCGCAAACGCTGGTCCTCCGACGAGCTGGATAGCGAAATTTACATGGACGTTCCCAAACGCCGCCGCGGGGGCAAAGGCCGCAGTAGCTCCCGGCGCGGGGGGAACAATCGCCGCGGGTCACGCCGCCGCAGTGATGCCCAACATAGCGACTATATCCCGGTGACCCCGCGGGTACGCACGCCCAAGGCCAACGAGCCCCAGCTGCTGCCCAGCGAGGCCATTCAAAACGCCACCATCCCCGAAAAATTGCAAGCCCCCATGGAGGAAGCCAAAAACTACATGGAGCAAGTGCTCACCCACATGGGCGTCAAAGTGGAAAATTTGCGCGTATGGTGGGACGAACGGCAACAACGCATTTTAGTTACGTTTGACTGCGACAAGCCGGCCATTGTCATCGGTAAAGAAGGCAAAACCTTAGAGGCGCTTCAATACTTGTGCACCCTGGCCGTTACGCGCAAGTTTGACACGCCCGTTTCCGTCATTGCCGATACGCAAAACTACTGGCGCAAAGCCGAAGACAAGCTGGCCGCCGAAATTGAAAAAGGGGTGGACATGATTAAAAACGGGGCCACGGTGTTCCGTTTCCGCCCGATGAACTCGCAGTTGCGCCGCTACATCCACCGCGCCGTAGGAGGCAACCCCTACGTGCAAACGGCCTCCGAAGGCGAAGGCAAATGGCGCAAAGTAACCTTCCGCCCTACCCAACAAGCGCTAGACGAAGCCCGCGCCAACCTGGCCCCGGCGGATTTTGTGCCCGGCGTGATTGGGGAAGATATCCCGCAAGAAACCGCCCAAACCCCTGCCGATACCCCCGTGCAAGACGGTGGGAAAACCATGGACACAAACCCGGTAGAAACCGACGAAACGCCCACCCAAAGGATCGCTACACAAACGCTGGCGGCGACGGTAGCTTCTACTGTAGTAGAAACGCCGGAACATACGGTGGAAGAACACTCGGTCATTGTTACCACTGAGGATAAATAATGTTGCGTTTTTAACAACACCCCGCAACCATCCATTTGGCGCACAAAAAGCAAACACACAGTTGTTTGCTTTTTGTTGCTTTCTCGCGAAACAATTTTCCACATTTGGCCGTCTTTGCGGTCCCTTGCCCTTGACGTACCTTGCAGTACGCCTTTGCGGGCAACTAGCCCCGCAAATACGGCTCAAATTTGAAAAATCATCTTATCCTCTATTGTACGCGGTGTTTGGGGAAGTGCGGTGCTTTTGTACAGGCTGAAAAGTTCCTCGCCCCTGGAGGGAGAGGATGGGCGAAGCCCAGGTGAGGGGGAACCGTTGCGGTTGCCGCCCGTTTTAACGTGTAAATATGCTACAATAATCCTATATCGTTTTTAGGAGTATATATGCCTACAGATTTAGAAACCCGCATTCCGCCCCAAGCCCTCGATGCCGAAATGGCCGTGCTGGGCTCCATGTTGTTGGATAAAGACGCCCTGGCCGACGCACTGGAAATTTTAAAACCGGAGCATTTTTATAAACAAGCCCACCAGGTCATTTTTGCGGCCATCCAAGCCTTGGCCGAGCGCAACCAGGCCGTCGATATCGTCACGCTGGTGGAAGAACTCAAACGCCAAAAAGTCCTTACCAAAGTAGGGGGGGAAGTGTATTTGGCCCAGCTGGAAAACAAAGTTTCCACCGCCGCACACGCCAAGTATTATGCGGAAATTGTCTACAAAAAATTTGTCGTGCGCGACTTAATCAACACCGCCACCCACCTGGTGCAACGCTGCTACAAAGAAGAAGAGGACGACCCGCAAACCCTCATCGACTCGGCTGCCGACCAAATTTATAAACTCAGCCAACGCCAAAAACTCTCGGGTTTTGTGTCGTCCAAGGACCTCGCCCCCGAAGTGCTGGAAATGTTGGAAAAAGCTTTCAAAAACAAAAACACCATTCAAGGCGTGCCCACCGGGCTGAGCGAATTTGACCACAAAACCGGCGGGCTGCGCAAGAGCGACCTGATTATTTTGGGCGCGCGCCCCAGCCAGGGTAAAACCGCGCTGGCCTTAAACATTGCCCACCACGCGTGCGTGGAGTGCAATATCCCGGTGGCGTTTTTCTCGCTGGAAATGGGGCGGCACATTATTTATGAACGTATGATCGGCGCGGCCGCCATGGCCGAAATCCACAAGCTGCGCAGCGGATATTTTGAGAAGAGCAAATGGAAAGATTTAACGCGCGAAATGGGCCGCCTGGCTAACGCACCGCTCTACATTGACGACACCTCCGGCATTTCTATTACCGAGCTGCGCATGCGCGCACGCCGCCTGGCCAGCGAACTGAAAAAACAAGGCAAAGAACTGGGGCTGATTGTCATTGACTACTTGCAGCTTATCCGCGGCGGGGAACGGCGTAGTGAGTCCCGCCAGCAGGAAGTGAGCGAAATTTCCCGCATGCTCAAAGATTTGGCCCGCACGTTGGACGTGCCGGTGTTGGCGCTCTCACAGCTAAGCCGTAAGAATGAGGACAAGTCCCGCACCGACAACAAGCCCATGCTCTCCGACCTGCGCGAATCGGGCTCCATTGAACAGGATGCCGACGTGGTAGCCCTCATCCACCGCGAAGCCTACTACAAGCGTGATGACGAAAATTTAAAGCGCAAAGCCACGCTGATTATTGCCAAGCAGCGCAACGGCCCCGTGGGGGATATTGACCTGGCTTTCTTTGGCGAGTTTGCCTTGTTTACCAACCCCGCGCCCGACACGAGCGAAGAGGCCACCGCCAACGCCATGGAAATGCAAACACACCTGGAGATCCCCGAATAATGCCCCTTTTACGCCCGACCGTAGCCGAAGTGGATTTGTCCAAGCTGGCCCGCAACGCACGCAAAGTGCGCAGCCAGCTGGGCCCGCAGACCGAGATGTTGGCTATTTTAAAAGCCAATGCCTACGGCCACGGGGCGCAGCCGGTGGGTCAATTTATGGAAGAAAATCACCTGGCCCAATGGTTTGGGGTAGCCTCGGTGGAAGAAGGCATTGCCTTGCGTGAGGCCGGCCTGAAAACCCCCATTTTGGTACTGGGCAGCATTTATCCGTTTGAAGCTTTTGAATATGCACTGCGCTATGATTTAGCCGTTACCGTGGCCAGTTTAGCAGCCGCCCAAGCGGCATGTGCGTGTGCGGAAAAGTTAGGCAAAAAAGTAGTTTGCCACGTCAAGCAGGATACCGGCATGGGGCGCATTGGCACCCGCCGGGGAGCGGTAATGAAAGTGCTGGAATTTTTGCACGCAAACCCGCACGCGGTGCTCGACGGCTTATACCCCCACTTATCTTGCGCGGAAACGGACCCGGATTATACCCAGCAGCAAATTGGCTATTTCCGCGACAGCTTAACCAATCTGCAGCTTAAAAATATGCCCGTGCCGCACATCCATATTGCCGCTTCCGCCGCGCTGATGGCCTGGCCGGATATCCACTACACCTTGGTGCGCCCGGGGCACAGCCTCTACGGGCTGGAGCCGGGCTATGAGCCGGTTTTATCGTTAAAAACCCGCATTGTTTATTTAAAAGAAGTAGCGGCCGGGGCCAGCATCAGCTACAACCGCTCGTTCCGTGCCAAAGAACCGATGAAAGTGGCCACGCTCCCCCTGGGCTATGGGGACGGATACATGCGTGCCCTGTCCAACAAAGCCTGCGTTCTGATCCGCGGGCAGCGCTGCCGGGTGCTGGGCAACATTACTATGGATATGCTCATGGTAGATGTAACCCGCGTGGAAGGGGTCAGCATCGGGGATGAAGTGGTAGCCGTCGGGCGCCAAGGCGACGAAGAAATTACGCTGCAAGAATTGGCGGGCCTGGCCGGTACGATTGATTACGAAATTTGCACGCAGCTTAACGCGCGTGTACCGAGGGTGTATAAGTAATGTTTGCTTCTATTGGGCGGTATGTGAATTATTTGTTTAGCGAGGTAGGCGGCGCGGCCGAGATGATCCGCTCGTGCGTGTTTTGGCTTACGCGCAGCCGCTTTGAATGGGGCCAAGCGGTAGAGCAAAGCGTCACTATCGGCGTAGATTCGTTTGGCGTTACCGCGCTGACCAGTTTGTTTACCGGCATGGTGCTAGCCCTGCAAGCCGGCAACACCATTGGCAACATCTTTGGCGACCCGATTTTTGTGGGCACCATTGTTACGTTTTCGCTCATCCGCGAACTGGGCCCCGTGCTGACCAGCGTGGTCGTGTCCGGCCGGGCGGGGGCGGCGGTCACCGCGCAAATCGGCACCATGGCCGTGACCGAGCAAATTGACGCGCTCTACACCCTGGGCACCAACCCCATCCGTTACTTAGTGCTGCCGCGCATGACCGGGTTTATTTTCACGCTGCCCATTTTAACGCTGTTTTCCAACTTGTTTGGTATTTTGGGCGGCTACTTAGTAGCCGTCTACGCGCTGGGCGTACCCGGCGAGGTGTACTTGACCGATATTACCTCTTATATGGGCGTGCGGGATTTTATGCACGGGTTTATTAAAACCTTCGCCTTTGCGTTTATGATTGGCACGGTGTGCTGCTACAAAGGCATCAGCACCCGCGGCGGCGCGGAAGGGGTGGGTAAATCCACCACCGGGGCCGTGGTAACAACCATTGTACTGATTTTGGTACTGGATTACTTTTTAACCGCCATTTTAACGGCGTTTGGGATTTAGTATGATTGAAATACGGCACTTAAAAAAATCGTTTGGCGATAAGCACGTCTTAAAAGACGTAAGCCTCACGTTCCCCAAAGGTAAAACGACATGCATTTTGGGGGGCTCGGGCTCGGGCAAGAGTACGCTTATTAAGTGTTTAATCGGCCTGTTGGATGCCACGGCCGGGCAGATTTTAGTGGACGGGCACGATATTACCAAAATCACCAGCGAAATGAAACTGGCCGCCGTGCGCCGGCGGTTTGGGTATTTATTCCAGGAAGGGGCGCTGTTTGACTCGATGACGGTGGGGGAAAACGTAACCTTTGGCCTAAAATACTTGACCGACGTGCCCGAAGCAAATTATCCCAAAGTGATTAAAGAGAAACTGGCCCTGGTCGGCCTGCGCGAAGACGTGGCCCGCTTAAACCCCAGCGAACTTTCCGGCGGGATGAAAAAGCGTGTGTCCTTGGCGCGTGTGCTGGCCGTAGAGCCCGAGGTCATTTTGTACGACGAACCCACCACCGGGCTGGACCCGATTATGTCTGATATTATTAGCGACCTGATTATTGACCTCAAAGCCAAACTGGGGGTTACGTCCATTGTCATTACGCACGACATGCACTCGGCCTTCAAAATTGCCGACTATATTGCTTTTTTGTATGAAGGAAACATTTTGCTCCGTGGCACACCGGAGGAATTTAGAAAGACGGACAATCCGTACGTAAAACAATTTGTAACAGGTTCCAGCAAGGGCCCGATTCAAATGAAATTACGGGCCGAGTAAGGGGAGAGAAAACAACACCCCGCGATGCACATGTGGGGGTGAGCAACCGTTTTAAAAATCGTTTTAGCGCAGGGAAGGTTTCCAAACTAATTTGCGCTAGAACGCGACGCGAACGAGGGAGTAATACTGTCGGTACGCGCCCGGAGGGCGGAGGTATACGACCGAGTGAGCAACAAAGTTATAGCACAAATTAGGAAGGAAACTATGAAAGCAGAAACTAAACGGGGTATATTCACCGGATTGGGCTTAGCGCTCTTTGGGTTTTCACTCTACTTTTTGGGGGGGCTTTCCGTCACCCGCACGTACGACATTAACGTCACGTTTGACGACGTGTCGGGTCTGCCCGTCAAAGCACCCATTAAACTGGCCGGGGTAGAAGTAGGTAAAGTCAAAAAAATCAAAATACAGGGTGAAGAAGTCATCGTCGTGGCCGAAATTCACGACGGGGTCGCCTTGCGCCAAGGCGCGCAGTTTAGCGTGGTGATGACGGGGATTATCGGCAGCAAGTACCTCAAAATTGTCCAGGGCCAACCCGGCGCCCCGCTCATTAAACCCGGGGCCACCGTGCCCGGCGCTAACGATTTGCCCATGGACGTGATGATTGCGCAAACGATGTCTAGCATCAAAGAATTTGTAGACAGCGTCAACAACCACGGCCAACTGGGCGACCAGCTCAACCAAACCATGACCGAGCTGCGCCAGCTTTCCACCAACTTAAACCAAATGATTGCCTCCATGCGCCCGTATCTTACGGCGTCGGTGCAAAATTTGGACGTCGCTACCGAGAAACTCTCCGCACTCTTAACCAGCATCAACAACGGCGAGGGCGTGATTGGCAGTATGCTCAAGGACCCGGAAATGAAAGACGAAGTCAAGCAAACCGTGTCCGACTTGCGCACCACCATGGCCGAGGTCAAAACCGTGGTCGGCAAAATGGGCAAATTCCAAGTGTATTGGAATTATGATTTCTTCTATATGCCCAAGCCCAACCTCACCACCAGCGACCTGGGTGTGGACATCTACACCCCCAGCGGCTACACGGTCTATCACGTGGGGATGGCCAACATCGGTAACGAGGACGACCGCCTCGACAGTAAGGACTATATTGAGAAAAACAAGTTTGACGTGCGCCTGGGCTTATACAACCGCTGGGCCAAATTCTCGGCCGGGCTCATTCGCGGGGCCGGCGGGGTAGCGCTGGAGCTGCGCCCCTTCCACGACAAAGAATTTTT
>CAMVRX010000050.1 GCA_947170005.1 uncultured Elusimicrobium sp. | reverse complement strand
TGGTAGTGCTGGGGGATATTTTTGAAAAAATGAAGAACCTCTCCAACGGCACCACCACCGTATGGGATTTGCTGGTCTATTCGGCCTGCACGTTCCCCAACTGGCTGACCACCATTATGCCGGTGGCGTGTTTGCTGGGCGCCATTTCCGTCATTAGCGAAATGGTCGCCAACGGTGAATGGACCGCGTGCGTAGCGGGCGGCTTTGCCCCCAAGCAGCTGTTTAAACCCATCATTGCATGCATTTTAATCGTAGTGGGGGCCACCCTGCTGGTGCAGGAATTTGTAGTGCCCGGCTTAAACCTCAAAGCCGACGAAATTTACTACACGCGCATTAAACCCGCCGACGGCTTTAACCCCCACGTAGAGAACGACGTCGTCATCAAAATCTCTCCCCAGCAAATGCTTTTTGCCAAAGAAGTGGATATTGTCAAAGGCACCATGCAGCGCGTTTCTTTTGATACGTACAATGACCGGTGGAATATTTCCTCCCAGCTGATTGCCCAAAGCATGACGTGGGACCCGCAGCAACACCACTGGATATTGCACCACGGCATTGAGCGCACGTTTTTAAGCGATATGGACACGACGGAAGAATCGTTTGACGAAAAAGTAGCCCCGTTTACCACGGCCCCGCAGGATATGGCGGTCAGCAAAGCCGAAGACAAACTCTTAAGCATCCGCGATTTGACCACCAAAATTAATTTTTACCGTCAAAGCGGCCTGGCGCATTACGCGGCCGAAACCAACCGCCAAGCCAAGCTGGCTACCCCGTTTGTAACGGTGGTGATGTGCCTACTTGGCATGCCGTTTGCCATTAGCACACGGCGCAAGAGCAAAATTTTAAACATTATTGCTTCACTGGTGATTGCGTTTGCGTTTTGGTGGCTCATTTCCATGGTAACGTCTATCGGCCAAAACGGCTATATTAACCCGTACGTAGCGGGTTGGGGCCCGGTGCTGCTTTTTGGCGCCGCCGTGTGGGCCGAGTTCAAGTGGATGAAGTTATAAAGACCTACGCCCAGATTAGGCCTTTGGGCCCTTGTTTCCCGGTTGTGTTAAGACTATAATAAAAGGGTAGCAACGTATTGTTCCTAAGGAGATAATTACATGAAAAAGCTATCTAAACTAATGCTTGGGTTGTTCGTATTTGCCGGATTTTTAGCACCCCAAGCCTTTGCCCAAGACGATACCCGAGGAATTACACTCAAGTATTACCGGCACGCCAAACAAGTACTGCAGCAGGAATATCCCGAATTTCTCACCGCTTTCCAAGCTTTGAAAGACGAAATTAAAACCGTGGACTCTTCAAACAAACAAGCGCAATTTGAAGCACTGATGCGTTTTTTCCCGTTTATGGAGAAAATGGCGGATATGGAATCTTTTGATGCCTGGCACAAAAACGAATATGTAACCCTGCAACGCGAAGTGCTCTTCTCGTTCTTTACCATTCAGCTGCCCACAGCTGACGAAGGACACCACACCTCCGTATTTGAAATCTTTTGTGATGCTTTTATGCTCAGCGGGGTCCACTCCGAATCGACCCGCATGTTAACCGAAGACGAAATTATGGAAAAACACAACCTAAGCCACCCGGATGCCCAACGTGTGTTACAAGTATGGGACAAATTGCACCGCAATTGGCCCTGGTAATAAAAAGTTTTTAAAAACAAAAACCCCCGGGTTAATGCCCGGGGGTTTTTCATAGGTGTCCGCATAAAGCAGTTATTATTTCAACCGTTCAATGGCAGTTAATAGGTCGTCGGTATCAAAGGGCTTATACAGCACGCCGTCCGCCCCCAGCCGCTGCGCCTCGGCCAAAATCGTTTCCTGGCGCATCCCGGTCACAAGCAGCACTTTTACGTCGGGGGCTGTCCGTTTTAAGCGGGCCAAAATATCCAACCCGTTCTCAGTAGGGAAAAACACATCCAGCAGGATTAGCTCGGCCTTGCTTTTTTCCAACAGGCCAAATAATTCTTGCGAACTGCCCGCCTCCAGCACAACCTGAAACCCCGAGGATTCCAACACGTTTTTAAGGGCCGAACGCAAAATAACCGAATCGTCCACCAAGGCTACTTTTACCATATTATTTTCCCCCCACGCCGGCCAGTTTGGCCCCCAAATCCAGCAGGGCCTGGGTGTCTTTTTTGGTGGCGCTTTCCGCGTAAATGCGCAACAGCGGCTCCGTGCCCGAAGGGCGGATTAAGAGCCAGTCGTCATTGTCCAAAATCACTTTTAGGCCGTCTAAGGTGTTTAGTTCCGCCACTTTGTGCGTACCGATTTTTTTCGGCATTTTTTTGCGCAATTTTTCGCTTAACGCTTCTTTATCTACCGCCTTGGCCAGTTTGTAATCCTTGCGCAAATAGACCGAGGCCCCATACTCCTCTACAATATCAGCACACAGCTCGCTGGGCTTCTTGCCGGTGTCGGCCATCACGTTTAAAAATGCCAGTGCCACGGCCAGCCCGTCGCGGTCCGCCAGGCCCCCTTTCCAGGCAAAGCCACCCGCTTCTTCCACGCCAAAGGCCACATCGTCCAAATTCATACGCTCGGCCACGCTTTTAAAACCCACACTCACTTCTTCAAAACGCATATGGTGCGCGCGGGCAATGCGTTTTAACAAAAACCCCATGGAAACCGTTTGCACAATGTTTCCCGTCAGTTTTTTGCGTTTGATGAGATAGTTGCACAGCACCGCCGCAATAAAGCACGGGGTCAAGTAGTTCCCCTTTTCGTCCACCAGGGCCACGCGGTCGCCGTCGCCGTCAAAAGCAACGCCCAGCACGGCTTTCTTTTCTACAACGGTTTTTTTCAGTTCCGCCAAATTCTTTTCCACCGGCTCGGGCTGCACGCCGCCAAATTCCGGGCTGCGCTGCGCGTGCAAGGCAATGACCTGTTTAGCCGGCAGGAATTTTTCCAAATATCCGGCCGCCGCGCCGTACATATAATCCACCGCTACTTTGCCTTTAAAGGTTTTCAATTTTTTGGTATTAATGCGCGTGGCTAAATGCTTAAAATACACATCCGTCAAATCTTTTTGTTCGGCCTTCTGCCCGTATAATTTTAGGACGGAATTTTGGCCGATCAGCGCCTCCATATCCTTGGTGATGCGCGCCGGGGCCGAACGCCCGGCAATTTTCACTTTAATGCCGTTAAAATGCGCCGGATTATGGCTGGCAGTTACCATAATGGCCATCCAACATTTATGCAACGTCAAGCACGAAGCTACCGGCGTAGACACCGCCCGGTCCGACAAGACCACATCAATTTTGTTGGAGCGGAAAATGGAAGCAATCTCGGCGGCAAACAAGTCCGACATAAAGCGGTGGTCATATCCCACAAAAATTTTGGGCATTTTGCCGTTTTCCAGCACAGGCGCGTTGCCGTTAATGTAATCGGCCATTGCCTGGGCCAGCAAATGCACGTTTTCCAGCGTAAAATCCCACGCAATAATCCCTCTCCAACCGTCGGTTCCAAATTTAATTTCTGCCATATAAGCTCCTTCTTTTCTGTTTCTGTATGGTGGAGGTGGGGGGATTCGCACCCCCGTCCGAACATCCTCTTCCCTCAGGCTCTACAAGTTTATCCTTGCTGGGTACTGCAAGCTAAGCGCAAGGAAGCACGCTTACAGTTTGGTCCGTTTGTCTTAAACGCCTAGGACGGCCCGCGCCAACGGCGTTGCACCCTGTGTATTTGACCGCCGTTCTTTTGCGCACAGGAAACACAAAAGAGGCAGTGGACTAAGCGTTAGCCCAAGCGACTTGATTGTCGTTAGTTATTTTTTTGGCCCTATTTTAACCGGCCTGGCCAACCGGTACTTGCTCCCGAGAGCAAACAGATACCCGTCAAATCTATTACACCCCCGAAATACAGAAATTATCAAATAGCAAACTAAAGCATTATATTGTATCATTTTCTTATAGCAATTTTGTAATAAATTGGCAAACTATGTATACTTCTACCAAACCCACTACCTATTTAATAGACGGCTGCAACTTGGTGCGCAGTTTTTTGTACGAATTTGCCCGCACCGAGGACGAGGTAACCGCCGACTTTTTGGATTTTTTGGAAGAAATGTCCCGGGACCCGCGCTACGCCATGCACACCTACGAAGTGATTTTTGACGGCACGTTCCGCCCGGTGGGGCCGCTTTACCGCGCCGGCGTGCACATTTCCTTTGCCGAAGAGAACTCGGCCGACCAAATCATCTACGAGCGCGCCAGCTATGCCGCCCAAACCGGCTTGCGCGTGATTGCGGTGACGGATGACCGGGCGTTGCAAGAAGATTTGAAAGAGTTGGGTATAAAGGTACAGTTTTGCCGTAAGTTTTACAACAGTTTCAAACCCGCAGATAAATAATCTTGCACACCCTTCCTGTTTTTTTGCTATAATAAGTGTGTAAGAGGGCTGGTGGCGGAATGGCAGACGCGACAGACTTAAAATCTGTTGGCCGCAAGGCCGTGGGGGTTCAAGTCCCCCCCTGCCCACTTAACAACCTGCCAAAATCAAACCCACCAGTAACAAAATAAAATGATTACAGATATTCAACGTACGCTTGCCAAATCGCTCAGTTGGGTAAGTACCGTTTTACCCTTAGGGCTTAAATTTGCCGCCGCCGGGATGTTGATTGCCGCGGTGTTATTTTATTTTGGTTGTCCCAAATCCGGGTTTGTGTTTATGCTCGTGGGCGTTTTTTGCGCCTATTTCTTCCGCGACCCCAACCGCAATGTGGAATTTGCCGATGACGAAGTAGCCTGCCCGGCTGACGGAACGGTGATGTCCATCAAAACCGAGGACGACCCGAACTCTGTGGTCGTGCGCATTTTCCTTTCTATTTTTGACATTCACGTCCAACGCTCTACCGTAAACGGCAAAACCGGCGACATTTACTACAACAAAGGCACCTTTTATTTTGCCGATAATCCGGCTGCCGTCAAAAACGAACGCAACCTCATTCAACTTTTCAAAGACGGCGACCCAACTAAATTTGCCCATGTGGAACAAATCACGGGAGCCATTGCCCGACGTATTGAGTGCTGGGTACACCCGCACGAGGACATCAAACAAAACCGCCGCCTGGGGCTGGTGCGCTTTGGCAGCCAAGTAGCCGTGTATCTGCCCAAGGACAAAGTGCGCATCGTCGTTAAAGAAGGCCAAAAAGTACAAGGCGGTATTACCGTTTTGGCGCTGTGGAAATAGGGGGTTGTATGGCAAACGAACCCAAAGAAACCTCCAAATTTGCAATCGCCGCACCGTCCTTATTTACACTGGGAAACTTAGCGTGCGGATTTTTCTCTATCTTAGCCGCCAGCAAGGGCAATTTTGCCCACGCCGGGTGGCTCATTTTAATTGCGGCCGTGTTTGATATGTTTGACGGCCGCGTGGCCCGCTTGCTGGGCGTGGAGAGCGAATTTGGTATTGAAATGGACTCGCTGGCCGACGCGATTTCGTTTTGCGCCGCTCCGGCGTTTTTGATGTATTTCTTGGTGCTGCACACACAGCCCTTGTGGGGCGCGCCGATTGCGTGCGTGTACACGTGCTTTGGCGTACTGCGCCTAGCCAAGTTTAACGCCATGGCCCACGCGGGCGAAGGCTCCAAAAAATACTTTTGCGGGCTGCCTGTTCCGGCCCCGGCCGCGGTGCTGGCCACACTGGCTATTTCATATAGTATTATGGAGGGAAATAGCGCCGGGCATAACTTGCACGTGGTGGAAATCTACGTCACGCACCTGTATAACTTTGTATGGTTCGCGATGCTGCTGTTCTCGCTGTTAATGGTATCCAACGTGCCCTACGCCGCCTTCAAAGCCAAGCGCGAGAAGAAATTCAGCCCGTGGTTTTTGCTGCTGATTGTATTTTTGGTAGTGCTACTCATCAAGTTCCCGCAGAACGTGATTTTGGTAGTATTTTCGCTCTACATTTTATTTGGATTGTTGGCGGTGTTATACCGCGCGTTTTTAGGCATTAAGATAGAGAAATAAGTTTAGTTACGCAGTTTTTATTTTTTCCCCCGCGCCGTGCGGGGGTTTTTGTTTATTAAGCGTTGTTGTAGGTCAGGCACTGCCTGACAAGGCCCCGGCTAAGGGGCCTGCTTCCTTGCAAACAACGGATGTTGCTGTCGCAACATTGTCAGGCAATGCCTGACCTACCACGTCAATCATCCTATTCCATATCCCAAGTTACAATTTGGTTTTTGTCATCCAAATTGTACCATTCCAACTCGTACCATCCTTTCTCAACGAATGTGCGAAAAGACGAATAAGGCCAATCTCTCGGTGCAATACCGGCGTGTTTGACGCTGTTGTAATGGATATAATCCAAGTGTTTTTGTAAGTCAATTTCGTTTTTAATAATATGTTCCCAATAACGCCGTTGCCATATATTGGCTTCCCGGTTGGTATTCAAAGAATGTTCTAGGGGTAATAATTTTGTAAAGGTTCGTTTAATAAAGCCAATAATTTTAGGATAGGTGTTAATATCGGCCGGTTTTATAAGGACGTGAAAATGGTCGGGGTTTATAATAAAAGCAATTCGTTCAAAAGGGTACTTTGCGTTTGCAACATCAAACGCCTGGCGCAATAACCCAATATGGGGAATTAAAATAGGCTTTCTACGATAAGTTACCGCCGTTATAAACACAATAGCATTAGGAATAAATAAACGTTTATAATTCATGGATTTTATTGTATAAATTTTAAGGTAGAGATGCTACTGTGAATGGGGCTGTTGTAGGTCAGGCACTGCCTGACAAGGCCCCGGCCAAGGGGCCTACTTCCTTGCAAACGACGGATGTTCCTGCCGGAACATTGTCAGGCGGTGCCTGACCTACAACGGCAACTTCCCCAAGCACCGGGTAAAATAGAGGATAAGATGATTTTTCAAAACCGAGGCTAATTGCGCGGGCAAGCGCCCCGTATAGGCGTACTGCAAGGTACGTCAAGGGGCAGGGACGTGCAAGTAGCCCGGTTTTGGAAAATTGTTTCGCTGGAAAGCAACATCACCCAAAACAAATTTGTTTTGGGTGATGTGCGTAAAATGCAACGTCGCGTCCAGTTGTTGATTAACGTTTGGAGAACTGGAAGCGTTTGCGGGCCCCGGGCTGCCCCGGTTTCTTGCGTTCCACCATACGCGGATCGCGCGTTAAGTAACCGGCTTTTTTGACAGCTTTTTTGAGGTCGTCGCTAAGCTGGGCAATGGAGCGGGCAATCGCGTGGCGCAACGCGCCGGCTTGGGACGATACCCCGCCGCCTACTACCTTAGCTTCCACATCATATTCTTTATCCAGCCCGGTTACCGCCAGCGGCGCTTTGACCGCGGCTTTGCAGCGGGCGTGGTTACCAAAATATTCGTCCAAGCTTTTGGTGTTTACCGTAATATTTCCTTTGCCTTTTAACAGTTCTACTTGGGCAACGGAGGTTTTGCGTCTTCCGGTTTTCAAATTCGTAGTATTCATGTGTAATTCCTCTTATTTACCAAAGCGCTCG